>JBAQXA010000029.1:0-6627 GCA_049299195.1 Nocardioides sp. | reverse complement strand
GTCCCACAGCCCCGGGATCAGCCACCGGTCCTCAGCGCGGATCTCCACCAGCCCTGGCGTGGCGGGGACGGCTAGCTGCGGGCCGACCGCGACCACGACGCCGTCGCGGACCAGCAGATCGGTCGGCGCGCTCGCCGATCCGGCAGCTTGCGCCGCCGGTCCCCCGACGCCCACGGGGACAACCCGAACTGATCGGATCAGCAGGGCGTCGGAGCCGGCGTCGGGCACGCGTGCAATAACTCAGCCCGCGGCGGGCACGTCGGCACCCGGAGCGGACATCTGGCGGACATACTCCGGGTCGACAGGGGTTCGGTGCGCCTGCGGGAAGCCACCCTCGGGGGTGTCGAACCACAGATGCACCTGGCCGGTGCCGATGGAGTTCTCGTAGTCGCCGTACTGCCGAGCCTTCGCCACGCAGTCACCTTCGCCGACAGCGCCGATCATCATCAGGTAGTGCGCGAACATGGCCTCGGGCCGGTAGGGCATGAACTCGCCCATGGTGTCGAGCACGCGAGCGTGGTCGCCGGCCTTGAACCACTCAATGCGGTCCTCGTCGGCGGCCCGCGCCTCCTGCGTGCGGATGTGGGAGAGATCGGCTGCCTCGTGATCGCGCAGCTGACGCAGTTTCCAGAAGGTGTGCGACAGCGCACCAGAAGCGATCAGCAGGACCTTGCGGTCGGTGGCCGCGATCGCATCGCCCAGCACTCGGCCGGCGCGCAAGAAGTCCTCGGCATCGCCTGTCTGCGCGACCGACACCGAGATCCAGCGCTTGTCGAGGCCCTCACCGAGGAACTTCCACAGGTTGAGGGTCGCGTAGTACATCGGCAGGTACTGGTCCTCGATCGCGGTGACCCAGGTGCAGTGATCGGCGTCTCGCTGATCCATTGCCCACGCCAACTCCGGATCGCCGGCCCAGTCATAGGGAATCCGGCACATGCCGCGCGGGAGCTCCTCGGCGGTGAAGAGACCGGCCCGGCGGTCTTGCGCGGTGACCACGAACTCCACGGTGGTGAACCAGTGCGAGTCCAAGACCACGACCGTGTCGTAGTCGAGGGTCTCGAAAACGTCCTTGCGCAGATCCATCAACGCGCCGCCCAGCGAGAAGTCCTCGCCCTTGTTGAGCTCGCGCCGGATGTCCTCCGGCAACATCATCGTCGGGACGTGCGCCAGCAGCCCCATGCCCACTACTTCACCCATTTGACTACTCCTTCCAGCCCGTGGGGCTAAACACAGAATTCTTGATGTCGGTATAGAAATCGAAGCTCCAGACGCCGCCTTCGCGGCCGATGCCCGACTTGCCGTTGCCGCCGAACGGCGCGCCCAGATCCCGCACAAAGAAGCAGTTGACCCACACCGTGCCCGCGTTGAGCAGTGCGGAGACCCGCTCGGCACGCTCGGGGTCACCGGTGACCAGCGTGGCCGCGAGACCAAACCGGGTGCCGTTGGCGAGGTCGATCGCCTCCTCCTCGGTCGTGAACGGCTCGATGGTGACGACCGGCCCGAAGACCTCTTCGGTCAGGATCTCCGATCCCGGCTCGGCGCCCACCAGCACAGTCGGTGAGAAGTAGAGCCCACCCAAGTCCTCGTTGGGTCCGCCACCGATCAGCGGCGTAGCCCCGGCTTCGATGGCGCGCGACACAAACCCCGCCATCTGGTCGAAGTGGCGCCGGTGGATCAACGCCGCGACATCGGTGGTCTCCTCGCGAGGATCGCCCTGGCGCAACTTCGCCGCCCCGGCCACCACGCGCTCGGTGAACTCGTCGATCAGCGAGGAGTGCACGATCATCCGTGCCGCCTTCAGACACACCTGCCCGGCGTTGTCGAACTGCTCGACCGCCAGATGCACGGCCAGGTCAAGATCGGCGTCCTCGAAGACGACGAGCGGCGACTTGCCGCCGAGCTCAAAGGAGAGCGGCACGATGTTGGGTGCCGCGGCCGCGGCAATCACCCCCGCCGTGGGCACCGAACCGGTGAAGGCAAGGCGGTTGATCCCCGGGTGCGCGGTCAGCGGAGCCCCGGCGTCCACGCCGAGCCCTTGTACGACGCTGAAGACGCCCGGCGGCAGACCGGCCTCCGCGGTGATGTCGGCCAACAGCGAGGCGGTGAGAGGCGCCCACTCTGGCGGCTTGAGGATGACGCAGTTCCCCGCCGCCAGCGCCGGGCCGATGCGCCAGGTCGCCAGCATGAGCGGCGCGTTCCACGGCGTGATGATCGCGACCACCCCGGCCGGGTCGTAGGAGACCCGCTCGCGGTGCCCCCGAACCTCCATGTCCGGATGCCCCAGCGTCTGCTCGGCGTAGTCGGCGAAGAAGCGGAAGTTCATCGCCACGCGCGGCATCACCCCGCGTCGGTGGGAGCGGATCAGCGACCCGTTGTCGCGCGTCTCGACGCGGGACAGATCCTCCACGCGCGACTCGACCAGATCTGCGACCCGGCGCAAGATGGCCGCGCGCTCGGCGACCGGCATCCGGGCCCAAGCCGGGAAGGCGGCGCGCGCCGCCGCAACGGCTTGATCAACCTCCGCTGCTCCCGCGGCGTGGACCTTCGCGATGAGGGTTTCGTCGATCGGCGAGATGTCATCGAAGGTCTGCGCCGACGCGACGCGGGCACCGCCGATCCAGTGTCGGAGGTCGACCTGGACACCCTCGACCTCGGCAGTTGCGGCCGGTTCCGTCGAGACAGCAGACATGAGCACTCCCAGGAGCAATCGGATCGTTAGGGCCCAAACGTATTAGCCGGTCGAAAGCGGGTCAAGGGCGCCCGCCATGCGGTCCCCGGGGGGACAAACCCTTGGCAGGCACTACGCAATGGCCCTAATGTTCGGACCCGAACGACGCGGGTGGCCGCGTCCTAACGTTCAGGAGACCCTGGCCATGAGCCATTCCGAGAAAGATCCGGTTGTCACGGACAGCATCGCCCGTCGCGACCAACAGAAACTCCGCACCGGACACCTCGGGGTGCTCGCGGTCGCCTTCTTCGTCATCTCCGCCGCCGCCCCCCTGACCGGCATGGCCGGCGGCGCTCCCGTCGCCATGCTCCTCGGCAATGGCGCCGGCGTCCCAGCCACCTATTTGGTGGTCACCCTTCTCATGCTGATCTTCGCGGTCGGCTATGTCGCCATGGCCCGCCACCACACCTCGGCGGGCGCGTTCTACTCCTACATCTCTCGGGCAATGGGTGGTTACGCCGGCGGCGCCGCCGCCTGGGTGGCTCTGCTCGGCTACAACGCCATGCAGACCGGCCTTTACGGCCTCTGGGGTTTTGCCGCTTCGGCCGTCGTTGACGTGCTCTTCGGCATCTCCGTCTCCTGGTGGGTCATGGCGCTGATCGCCTGGGCCGTGATCGCGGTTCTCGGCTATCGCCAGATCGACCTCTCCCTGAAGGTTCTCGGCCTCCTGGTCACCCTCGAGTTCTTGATCGTGATCCTCTTCGACGTGATGGTGCTCATCAAGGGCGGCTCCGGCGGCGAGGGCGGCCTCAGCCTCAGCCCGTTCAGCATCGACGCCTTCAACACCGGCGCTCCCGCGATCGGCCTCCTCTTTGCGGCCGCCTCCTTCGTGGGCTTCGAAGCCACCACGATCTACTCCGAAGAGGCGCGCGACCCTGCCCGCACGATCCCCAAGGCGACCTATGTCGCCGTGCTCACCATCGGCATCTTCTTCATGCTCACCTCGTGGCTGATGGTCAATGCCTACGGCGACAACGCCACCTTGCAGGAGTTCCTGGTCTCCGATGATCTCGGCGGTGACCCGACCAACTTCCTGTTCGCCATGGCGGGCCCCTACATCGGCGACTTCCTGACCGGCAAGGTGATGTTGTTCCTGTTCGCCACCTCGCTGTTTGCCGCGCTCTTGGCCTTCCACAATGCGGTGGCGCGCTACGCCTACGCCCTCGGTCGCGAGGGCCTGGTCCCCGAGCGCCTCGGCCAAACCCATGGCGCACACCTGTCGCCGCACATGGGCTCGATCAGCCAGTCCGTGCTTGCGCTCGTGGTCATCGGCATCTTTGCGGCCACCGACAAGGACCCAGTGCTGACCCTGTTCACCTGGCTCACCCAGCTCGGCACCCTGGCCATCACCTACCTGATGGCCTTCGCCGCCCTGGCGGTGCTGATGTTCTTTGTCCGCAATCCGGAGCTTGAGCGAAGCGCCTGGAAGGGCAAGATCGCCCCGGCCATCGCCTTCCTAGGCCTGCTCTTGCTAGCCATCTTCGCGACCAGCAAGTTCTCCTTCCTCATCAACACCCCCGGCAGCATGCTCAACTGGCTCCTCCCGGCCCTGATCCCGCTCTCCGTGGCGATCGGCGCCATTTCGGCGCACCTGCTGAAGATGCGTGAGCCCGACGCCTTTGCCGGCATGGGCCGACACCGCGCGGTGCTGCTCACCGAGGACGACAACCGGTAGGTCATCGCTCCATCAGGAGCACATCCTCACCACGCTATGCGGGGCCCGGAAGGGTCCCGCATAGCGGAACCATCGGGTAGCCGATCGCGGCGAATGGTCCTATCGTTTGGGGCCTAACGATTGATTCGTGCGTCCGCGTGTTCTCGAGGAGTTGCCCCACCATGACGTCATCCCCCTCTGACCCGACTTCGGGAGCCCTCACCCCCGGCTCCGGCACTTCTGGCGAAGGCGTCGCCCGACGCGATCAGCAGCGCCTCCGCACCGGGCACCTCGGCGTACTCGCCGTTGCTTTCTTCGTCGTCTCGGCGGCCGCCCCGCTGACGGGCATGGCCGGCGGCGCCCCGGTCGCCATGCTGCTGGGCAACGGTCCGGGTATGCCGGGCTCCTACGTCGTCGTCACCTTGTTGATGCTGGTCTTCGCCGTTGGTTATGTCGCGATGGCCCGCCACCACGCGGCGGCCGGCGCCTTCTACTCCTATGTCGCACGGGCCATGGGTGGGCACGCTGGCGGCGCGGCCGCCTGGGTGGCCCTGCTCGGCTACAACGCGATGCAGACCGGGCTCTACGGGTTGTGGGGCTTCGCTTCAGCGGCCTTCATGGAGTCCGCCTTCGGGCTCACCATCCCCTGGTGGGTCATGGCCCTGTTCGCCTGGGCGCTCATCGCCGTCCTCGGCTACCGCCAGATCGATCTGTCACTCAAGGTCCTCGGCGTGCTCGTCGCCTGCGAGTTCCTCATCGTGGCCGCCTTCGACCTCATGGTCCTCTTCAAGGGCGGCGCTGGCGGGACCGCCGGCCTGAGCATGAGCCCGTTTAGCCTGGACTCCTTCTTCACCGGGTCGCCGGCGCAGGGCCTGCTGTTTGCCGCCGCCTCCTTCATCGGTTTTGAGGCCACCACGATCTACTCCGAAGAGGCCCGCGAGCCGGCGCGCACCATCCCGCGCGCGACCTATCTCGCGGTGCTGACGATCGGCATCTTCTTCATGATCACGTGCTGGCTAATGGTCAATGCGTACGGCGACAACGCCACGTTGCAGGACTTCTTGGTCTCCGACGACCTCGGCGGTGACCCCACCAACTTCCTCTTCGCGATGTCCAGCAGCTACCTCGGCGACTTCCTGACCAACTACGCGATGCTCTTCTTGTTCGCGACCTCGCTTTTCGCCGCGCTGCTCGCCTTCCACAATGCCGTCGCTCGCTACCTCTACGCGCTCGGCAGGGACGGGCTGGTCCCCGAGCGCTTGGGCCAGACCCACTCGGTCTTCCTGTCGCCGCACATGGGTTCGGTGAGCCAGTCGGCCCTCGCGGCCGTGATCATCGTCGTGTTCGCCATCGCGGGCCTCGATCCCGTGCTGACGCTGTTTACCTGGCTGACCCAGCTGGGCACCTTGGCCATCACCTACCTGATGGCCGCCTCCGCGCTGGCAGTCTTCGTCTTCTTCCGGCGCAACCCCGGTCTGGAGCGGAGCCCCTGGCGCAGCGCGGCCGCTCCCCTCATCTCCTTCGCCGGCTTGCTGGCGCTCTCGATCTTCGCCACGACCAAGTTCTCCTTCTTGATCGGCGACCCGGAGAGCGTGCTCGGCTGGCTCCTCCCGGCACTGGTCCCAGTGGCGATGGTCGTCGGATGGGTTTCGGCTCAGCTGCTCCGAACTCGTGAGCCGGACGCCTACGCGCAGATCGGCCGCAATCGGGCCGTCCAGCTCACCGAGGAGGCGAACCAGTAGTCGAGCGCGGTCGGAGTCAGAGCACCGCCCCGGACGAATCCGGGGTCTGCTCGCCCCAGTTCCTGCCCGGCGTACGGATCTGGGCACCGCGGCGAGATGCGCGGGCCTCCCTGCTCATCGGCCAGCGCTGCTGCAGGTAGGTCACGATCGGGGTGGCGGTGAAGACCGAGGAGTAGGTGCCGATGCCGAGGCCCAGCAACAGAGCGATCGCGAAGTCCCGCAGCGAGTCGCCACCCAACACGGCGAGCGCCGCCAGGATGAACATGGCTCCGAGGCCGGTGTTGACCGTGCGCGGAACCGTCTCCACGCACGCCCGGTTGGCGACGTCGGTGAACGATGCATCGGCCGGGGCGGAGCGCCATCCCTCACGGATCCGGTCAAAGACGACGACGGTGTCGTTGACGGAGAGACCGATGATCGTCAACGCGGCGGCAAGGAAGACGCCGTCGATGGGTTTGTCGAGCCAGGCAAAGACACCCACCACGATGAGCACGTCGTGGAAC
>JBAQXA010000028.1:0-2808 GCA_049299195.1 Nocardioides sp. | reverse complement strand
ACCGGGGACCGCCCCGAAACCACCGAATATGTCGTGCTCGCCCGGCTCGGCGCCGATCCGCCGATCAGCGAGCCGGAGGGCTTCCGGGCCCTGCTCAACTCCTTCCTGCCACGCAAGCGTGCGATCGCTCAACTGCTCGTGCGCGACCCCGCCGACCGGGTGCTGATGTGTCACCTCACCTACAAACGTGACTGGGACCTGCCCGGCGGTATCTTGGAGGTCGGTGAGCCGCCGCGGGAGGGGGCGACGCGCGAAGTCGCCGAGGAGCTCGCCCTCGACCTCCCGGCCGGGAGGCTGCTGCTGACCGACTGGTTGCCGCCGTGGAGTGGGTGGGACGACGCGGTCTGTCTGGTCTTCGACGGGGGCGTTCACGACCCGGGAGTGCTGGCCGCGATGGTCCCCGAGCGGCGCGAGATCCGCACGGCCGAGTTCTGCGATGCCGCCCAGATCGCCGATCGCGCCGCCGACTTCACGGCCCGGCGGATCAGTGCGGCGCTGGCCAGCTTGCGCGGCGAGGGTCCGTCATACACCGAATCGGGCCGCTGAACTCGACCCCGGGCAAGCGCAAGTCGCCCGACGGGTGCAGGATCGGATCGTGACCACCTTCGTCTATGACTTCGCGCAGGGCAATCGGGACCAGAAGGACCTTCTCGGCGGCAAGGGGGCCAACCTCGCCGAGATGACCAATCTGGGTCTGCCGGTGCCGCCCGGCTTCACGATTTCCACCGAAGCCTGCAAGGCCTACCTGGCCCAAGGCAGTGATCCCGCTGGGTTGGCTGAGGAGGTCAGCGCGCACCTAGCCACGCTCGAAGCGGCGATGGGCCGACGGCTCGGCGACCCCACCAACCCGCTGCTTGTCTCGGTGCGGTCGGGTGCGAAGTTCTCGATGCCCGGGATGATGGAGACGGTGCTCAATGTCGGGCTCAACGACGCCTCCGTCGAGGGTCTGGCTACCAATGCCGGGGGCAACGAACGGTTCGCTCTCGACTCCTACCGGCGCCTACTGCAGATGTTTGGCGCGACGGTGATGGGGGTTGAGTCGGAGGTCTTTTGGCGTGCGATCGACGACTTCAAGACGTCCAAGAACACCAGCAACGATCTCGACCTCGGTCCGGAGGACCTGCGCGAGCTGATCGAGCTCTACAAGGGGATCATCCGCGAGCACACCGGCCGCGAGTTCCCCCAGGAGCCGCGCGAGCAGCTCGACCTCGCCACACGCGCCGTCTTCGACTCGTGGAACGGTGACCGCGCGGTGCTCTACCGGCGCCAAGAGCGCATCCCGGAGGACCTCGGCACCGCCGTCAACGTGCAGGCGATGGTCTTCGGCAACGGCGGCATGGACTCGGGCTCCGGCGTCGCGTTCACCCGCGACCCGGCCTCGGGCGCACCGGGGATCTACGGCGACTACCTCCAAAACGCGCAAGGCGAAGACGTCGTCGCGGGCATCCGCAACACCGTCTCGCTGTTCGATCTCGAAGACATCGACAAGGCGTCGTACGACGAGTTGGTCGCGATCATGGCCACCCTCGAGCGGCACTACCACGACATGTGTGACATCGAGTTCACCATCGAGCACGGCCGGCTGTGGATGCTGCAGACCCGGGTGGGCAAGCGCACCCCCGAGGCGGCCTTCCGGATCGCGGAGAACATGCTGGATGAGGGCCTGATCGACGCCGACGAGGCCCTGCGCCGCGTCACCGGCGGCCAGCTCGCCCAGCTGATGTTCCCCCGCTTCGACGACACGGCCGAGCGGCACCTGATCGCGAAGGGGATGAACGCCTCCCCCGGCGCGGCGGTGGGGCGCGCGGTCTTCGACTGGGCGACGGCCGTGGAGTGGACCGAGCGCGGCGAGGACGTCATCCTCGTGCGCAAGGAGACCAGCCCCGACGATCTGCACGGGATGATGGTCGCCAACGGGATCCTGACCAGCCGGGGCGGCAAGACCTCGCACGCCGCCGTGGTGGCTCGCGGCATGGGGCGCACCTGTGTGTGTGGCGCCGAGGCCCTCGACGTCGACACCAAGATCGGGCGCTTCAAGGTCCGCGGCGGGCCGGTGGTCAACGAGGGTGACGTGATCTCGATCGACGGCACAACCGGGGAGATCTTCCTGGGCGCGGTGCCGGTGGCCGACTCCTTTGTCGTGCGCTACTTCGAGGGCGAAGAGATGGACGACGATCTGGTGCGGGCGGTCGCGCGGATCATGGGCCTGGCCGATGAGAAGCGCCGACTTCGCATCCGCACCAACGCGGATACGCCTGAGGACTCCGCGCGGGCCCGGCGCTTTGGCGCCGAAGGGATCGGCCTGTGCCGCACCGAGCACATGTTCCTCGGCGACCGGCGCCAGTTGGTGGAGAACCTCATCGTCGCCGAGACCGAGGCCGAGCAGGCCGAGGCCCTCGACGCACTGCTGCCCTTGCAGCGCCAAGACTTCGTCGAGATCTTCGAGGCGATGGACGGACTCCCGGTCACGATCCGGCTGATCGATCCGCCGCTCCACGAGTTCCTGCCCGACTTCACCGAGTTGTCCGTCGCGATGGCCGTCGCCGACATGCACGGCTACCGCAAGCGGCGCGAGCGGAAGCTGCTGGCCGCGGTCAAGCGGCTCCACGAGGCCAACCCGATGCTCGGACTGCGCGGCGTACGGCTCGGGATCGTCATTCCGGGGCTCTTCACCATGCAGGCGCGCGCGATCTTGGAGGCGGCCGCGATCCGGGTGGCCGCGGGCGGTGATCCGCAACCGGAGATCATGATCCCGCTGGTTGCGAGCATCCGTGAGTTGGACCTGGTCAAGCAGCGGATCCTCGACGT
>JBAQXA010000027.1:0-1796 GCA_049299195.1 Nocardioides sp. | reverse complement strand
CCTGTATGCCGACCGGCCGCGGCCAGCGCGCTGCACCAGGCAAGCAGACCTTGGTCAGAGCCGCCGTGGTCGGCGGGCAACTGCAGCCCGAGCAGACCCGCGGACCCGAGTGCTCGCCAGAGCTCGCGGTCGAAGCTGCCCTCCTGCTCCGTCAGGTCCCCCGAGTCGGCGGAGCCAGCGAGCTGCGTCAGCAGACGTGCAGTGAGCTCAGCGGAGTCGATGGCAGCGGGGGGCAGCGTGAAGTCCATGCTCTGCTCACCGACTTCCGGATGGCACGCCGAGCCCGAGGTTGCTGATGGTCTCGCGGTGCGTCTCGTTGATCCCGCCCGCAAACGTCAAAGCGACCGCGGCCCGGTGCAGCCGCTCCAGGCGCCCGCCGAGCACTGCCTCCGGTGAACCCTGCGCGACGGTCGCCTGCGGTCCGACGATCTCCATAAGGCTGCGGTAGACCTCGATCGCCAGCTCGGACCCATAGACCTTGGTCGCCGCGGCCTCCGCGGGCGAAGCGGGCTCCGCGGTCGCCACCCGCCAGGTCAGCAGCCGGAGCGCCTCCACCTGGGCGTAGGCCCGACCCATGGCCAGTTGAACCCACTGTTGGTTGGCGAGTGGTCCGCCGCTCGGTGCGCTGGTCTCGCCGGCGTAGCGGGCGACCTGGTCGAGCATCGACCGCAGCGTCGAGGCCGAGGTGACGGCCAGGGGTGCGGCGCGCAGGTGTGCCCCGTTCAACGCCGCTCCACCGCCCCTCACGCCCACGAGGCCGTCGGCCGGAACGCGCACGTCGCTCAGGGAGACGGTGGTGAAGGTGGCCCCCGCAAACGTGGGCGCCGTCGCAAACGAGAGCCCGGCGGCGGAGGTCGGCACCAGAAGGATCGAGAGCCCCTCCTCGCCGGGCAAGTCTGGCTCGGTGCGGCAGCTCAGCCAGAGCCAGTCGGCGTAGGGCACGAGAGACGCGCGGGCCTGCCCCTCGATGACCCACTCGGCCCCGTCGAGCCCCTCAGGGTCGAGCCGGGCGCGGGGGTGGAGCGCGGCGGGATCGCCGCCCGGATGGGGCTGAGGGTTACCCACGCAGACGTGCAGTTCGCCAGCGAGGATGCGGGGCAGGAAGTAGTCGCGCTGGGCCGTTGTGCCGTGCGCCATAAGGGCCGCAGCGACGGAGTTGAGGGTCAGCGTCGGCAGCGGTATGCCGCTCTCTGCGGCCGCCTCGGCAAAGAGGAGCTGGTCGGCCGTGGACCGGTCCTGACCGCCGTGGGCCAGCGGCCACCCGAGGCCGAGCCAGCCGTCGCGACCGAGTTGGCCGATCACCTCGCGGTAGGCCGCCACGACGGCGCCGTCGGCGGACTCGGCCCACACCTGGGCGAGCAGGGCGCGCCGCTCGGGGGTGAGGAGATCGGCGAAGTAGCCTCGCAACTCGGCCCGCAGCGCCAATTGGGCTTCGGTGAGCGCGACGTGCATGCCCGAAACAATAGGTGCACACTCGCGGGATGGAGACCGAGCCAGAGCTCCTGGACACCCATCTGCCGGACCCCCTGGCGCCCGGCCAGCCGCGGCGCCAGCGCTGGATCGCGGCCGTGCTCGTCGTCGTACTGCTCGCTGCGACGGCGTGGGTGGTCGATGAGCGGGTGCGTGAGCGGGATCGGGCCCAGGTGTTGGCCTGCGCCGAAGCCGTGGGGGCGGTGGAAGCAGGTTCCGTCGCTCGCGTCCGCCGGATAGCCACGGCTCTCACGCCGACGCTCGACCAAACACCGGTCCTGCTCCGGGGTCGGAGCTACGCCCTGGTGAGCGGGGCGGCATCGGGG
>JBAQXA010000026.1:0-5885 GCA_049299195.1 Nocardioides sp. | reverse complement strand
GTCTCAGGCAGGTGAGCAACCGTGAAGTCGACGCCATCAGTGAACGCTACGTCGAGGAGGCGGCCGCCCTTGAGCCGCCCATGGCGACCTACCTGGGCATCGCCGGCCACGACCACCGGCTGAGCGATCTGTCCCCCGACGGCTTCGCCGCGCGCGAGGAGGCGACGCGACGAGCGCTCGCCGCCGCCACGGCCGCGACCCCGTGCGACGCGCGCGAAGCGGTGGCCCAGGAGGCCTTCATGGAGCGCCTGGGACTGGCCGTCGAGCAGATCGACGCCGGCATGGGCCGCAGCGAGGTGTCGGTCATCGGCAGCGGCATCCACGAGATCCGGCAGTGCTTCGACCTGATGTCCACCGACGGCGAGGAGGCCTGGACCAACATCGACGCCAGACTCGCCGGCATACCTGACGCCCTCGCGGGCTATCGGACCACGCTGCTGGAGGAAGCCGCCCAGGGTCGCGTCAGCGCGGCGCGCCAATACGCCGAGGTAGCCGGGCAAGTACGCCGCTGGACCGGCCAGGAGGGCGCGGCCGGCGACTTCTTCTCCGGGCTCGTCGCCGGAGCCGAGGTGTCCGGCACGCTGCGTGGCCAACTCGAAGCCCATGCGCGCGACGCGCAGGCTGCCTTCGCCGAGTTCGGCGCCTTCCTCGACGGCGAGCTGGTGCCGCTCGGCCGGGCCAAGGAGGCGTGCGGGCGCGAGCACTACGCCCTGGCCTCACGAGGGTTCCTCGGGGCGGCCGTCGACCTCGACGAGACCTATGCCTGGGGCTGGGAGGAGCTCAGCCGCCTCACCGACGACATGGCCGCCACCTCCGCGCGCATCGTGGCCCAGCCCACCGCCACCGACGCCATGGGGCGCATCGATGAGGCGATCACGGCCCTCGACGCCGACCCGGCCCGCACCGTCGCCGGGCGCGAGGCCTTCCGCGGCTGGATGCAAGAGCTTGCCGACCGCACCATCGACGAGATGGCCGATGTGCACTTCGACATCCCCGAACCGATCCGCCGGATCGAGTGTTGCCTGGCCCCCACCAACGACGGCGGCATCTACTACACCGGCCCCTCCGAAGACTTCACCCGGCCCGGCCGGATGTGGTGGTCGGTGCCCGACGGCATCGACGAGTTCAGCACCTGGCGCGAAGTCAGCACCGTCTACCACGAGGGCGTCCCCGGCCATCACCTCCAGGTGGGGCAGACCGTCTACCGCGCCGACGTCCTCAACCGCTGGCAGCGGCTGATGTGCTGGGTCAGCGGCCACGGGGAGGGTTGGGCGCTCTACTCCGAGCGGCTGATGGACGACCTCGGCTACCTGAGCGACCCAGGCGACCGGTTGGGGATGCTCGCCATGCAGGCGTTCCGGGCGGCGCGCGTGGTCGTCGACATCGGGATGCACCTGGAGCTGGAGATCCCGGCCGACAAATCCTTCGGCTTCCACCCCGGCGAGCGGTTCACCCCCGAGCTCGGCCTGGAGTTCATGCGCGTCCACGCCCGCATGGAGGACGCCATGATCATCTCCGAGGTCAACCGCTACCTCGGGTGGCCGGGTCAGGCCCCGTCCTACAAGGTCGGCGAGCGGATCTGGCTCCAGGCCCGCGATGACGCTCAGGCTCGGCAGGGTGCCGACTTCGACCTCAAGGCGTTCCACCGGGCCGCCCTCGACCTCGGGTCGCTCGGTCTCGATCCGTTGCGGCACGCCCTCGCCCGCCTGTGAGGCTCGTGCTCGCCTCTGCGTCTCCCGCGCGCCTGGCGACGCTTCAGCGCGCCGGCGTGGAGCCCGTGGTGATCGTGTCGGGGGTCGACGAATCGGTGCTCGATGGGCTGCCGCCCGCCGAGTTGGCGCTGCAACTCGCCGAGCTCAAGTGCGCGGCAGTCGCTGGCCGCGATGACCTCCCGGCTGGAGCCGTCGTCTTGGGCTGCGACTCGGTCTTCGAGCTGGACGGCGAGGCCCTGGGCAAGCCGGCCGACGCGGCCGAGGCCCGCGCCCGACACCGGCAGATGCGCGGGCGCTCGGGGCTCCTGCACACCGGCCACGCGCTCGCGGAACCGGCTTCTGGACCTGCTTCTGGGCCGGCTTCTGGGCGCGTCGCCGCAGCGGTCGCCACCACCGTGGTCCACTTTGCCGACTTCACCGACGAGGAGAGCGCGGCCTACGTCGCCACGGGCGAACCCCTCCACGTCGCAGGCGCGTTCACGATCGACGGGCTGGGCGGCCCGTTCATCCGCGGCGTGGAGGGTGATCACCACAACGTCGTCGGGCTGAGCCTGCCGTTGCTGCGCGACCTCCTCGCGGAGCTCGACCACAGTTGGCTGGAGCTCTGGTCCTAGCTCGACGGGTTTGGCTCGGTGGGCTAGCTCGACGGGCTGGGGCTCATGCTCGACATGTCATGGCCGGAGTGGTCCATGCCCTCCATCCCGTCCGTGCCGTCCATTCCTGACATGCCATCCATGCCGGACATTCCGTCCATTCCTGACATGCCACCCATGCCGCCCATTTCCATGCCCATCATGATCTGCGAGGGCGTCCACTCGGCCATCTGAGCCTGCGTCAGCTCGCCACCGTTCTTGGCGGCCTGCTCAAACAGCGGCAGGTGCGCCTTCTGCGAGGCGGCCTTGAGGTGGGTGAACATCATGCTCAGGTGCTGATCGCCCTTCGCCTGGGCCATGAGGTCGTCATACATCTTGATGTTGCGCGTCTCGCCATCGGCCCACGCCTGAGCAGCAGCGACGAGGTCAGCGGGCGCATCGACCTTGCCGAGGTAGGGGTTGGCCGGGACCGTGAAGCCGGCGCGACGCAGGTGCATCGCAAGCATGTCGGCGTGATGGTTCTCCGCCGCGAGGATGGAGATATAGGGCTCCTTCGGGCCGAACTTCTCCACGACCGCCTGATACTGAGCGGCGGAGTTGTATTCGCCGTCCACCCCGAGCAGCGCCTCCCAGGCCGCCGCATTGGGCGACCCCTCCGCGGGGGCACCGGTCGTGATGTCGGCCGCGGGCGAGTCGCTCGCGCCAACACTCGCGCCAGCACTCGACTCAGCATCGGTGGAGTCCGCCGAGCAGCCGGTAAGTCCCCCGACGACGAGCCCTCCGAAGACAAGGGTGGCGACGAGTGCGGAACGCGCACCCGCAATCTGGCGCTTCATGTGATGCAACCTCCGGGAGAGTTGTGGCGACTAGCTCGCCACCCCCAGTCCTATACCCCCCGGGGTACGCCGCACAGGGACTTCCGTCCCGTCTTGCCCTTCACTCCAGGGCCGGCAGCCTCACTCAACCGGCAGGCCGAGGCCCCGCGCAATCAGCATGCGCTGCACCTCCGAGGTGCCCTCCCCGATCTCCAGCACCTTGGCGTCGCGATAGAAGCGCGCCACGGGGTAGTCCTCCATGAAGCCGTTGCCGCCGAAGACCTGCGTCGCGATCCGCGTGGCGGTAACGGCGGACTCGGTCGCATAGAGCTTGGCCACAGCCGCCGCTTGTTTGAACGCGGCCGTGGGGGTGGTCGCGGCGTCCTTCATCGCCGCCGCCTGATAGGTCAGCGCGCGGCTGGCGCGCAGCATGACCTCGAGGTCGGCGATCTGGAAGGCGACGCCCTGCTTGCGCCCGATCGGCACTCCAAAGGTCTGCCGCTCGGTGGCATAGGCCGTGGTCAGGTCGACGCACGCCTGGAGACAGCCGACCGCGAGCGCGGCGATAGCGACACGGCCGTCATCGAGCGTGGCGAGGAACTGCGCGAAGCCCCGGCCCCGCTGACCCAGGAGATGGTCTTCGGGCACCCGCGCATGGGTGAAGGTCAGCGGATGGGTGTCGGAGGCGTGCCAGCCCAGCTTGTTGTAGGCCGGCTCGGCCACGAAGCCTGGCGTGCCCGTCGGGACGATGATCGTGGAGATTTCGGGCCGCGTTGCGGGGGATCCTTCGCCTGCGCCCGCAGCGGCGGGAGCGGTGCGCGCGGTGACGGTCACCAGCGAGGTGATCGAGGAGCCGGAGTTGGTGATGAACTGCTTGGACCCGTTAATCACCCAGTGACCGTCGACCAGATCGGCCTTCGTGCGGGTCGCGCCCGCATCGGAGCCGGCACCGGCTTCGGTGAGCCCGAAGCCAGCGATGCGGCGACCGGCGACGAGGTCGGGCAGCCAGTGCTGCTTCTGCTCCTCGGTGCCAAAGGTGAGCAGCGGGTTGATGCCCAGCCCCACCGCGGCCTCCAGAGTGATCCCCAATGACTGGTCGACTCGACCGATCTCTTCGATCGCCACGCAGAGGGAGGTGAAGTCGCCGTCCGCGCCGCCGTACTCCTCCGGCGCGGTGAGGCCGAAGAGGCCCAACTCACCCATCTGCTGGACCGTTTCGACCGGGAAGTAGTGGTCGCGATCCCACTGCGCCGCGTGGGGCGCAATCTCGTTCTCGGCGAAGTCGCGCACCACCGCGCGGAACTCCTCGTGCTCGCGAGACAGCTCGAAAGACATGGCCCGATGCTAGCCGATCTGGTTAATGGTCGTTAACCAGACGCGGGCCCTACAGTTACGACCGTGACGCTCACGAAGGTGTTGGTAGCCAACCGCGGCGAGATCGCCGTTCGGATCCTCCGGGGATGCAAGGACGCCGGCATCGGCTCGGTCGCGGTCTATGCCGATCCCGACCGCGACGCCCAGTTCGTCCGGCTCGCCGACGAGGCCTATGCGCTCGGCGGCTCCACCCCCGCCGAGACCTATCTCGACATCAGCAAGATCCTCGACATTGCGGCCCGATCGGGGGCCGACTCGGTCCATCCCGGCTACGGCTTCCTCGCCGAGAACGCCAGCTTCGCCCAGGCCGTCATCGACGCCGGGCTGATCTGGATCGGGCCGCCGCCGGCCGCGATCGACGCGCTCGGCGACAAGGTTCAGGCCCGGCATATCGCCCAGCGGGTCGGCGCCCCGCAGGTCGAGGGCACCGAGAACCCCGTGGCCGACTCCGCGGAGGTCGTCGAGTTCGCCCGCACCCACGGGCTCCCCATCGCCATCAAGGCGGCCTTCGGCGGCGGCGGTCGCGGCCTCAAGGTCGCCCGCAACCTGGAGGAGATCCCCGACCTCTTTGACTCCGCCGTGCGCGAAGCCGTCACGGCCTTCGGGCGGGGCGAGTGTTTCGTCGAGCGCTACCTCGACCACCCGCGCCACGTCGAGACCCAGTGCTTGGCCGACAGCCACGGCAACGTGGTCGTGGTCTCGACCCGCGACTGCTCGCTCCAGCGACGCCACCAAAAGCTCGTCGAAGAGGCCCCCGCGCCCTACCTCACCGACGAGCAGGTCCACCGCATCTACTCCTCCTCCAAGGCGATCCTGAAGGAGGCCGGCTATGTCGGCGCCGGGACGTGTGAGTTCCTAGTCGGCAAGGACGGCACCATCTCCTTCCTCGAGGTCAACACCCGACTCCAGGTCGAGCACCCGGTGTCGGAGGAGGTGACCGGCCTCGACCTCGTGCGCGAGATGTTCCGCATCGCCGCCGGCGAGGAGTTGGGCTACGACGATCCCCCGATCGTGGGGCACTCCTTCGAGTTCCGCATCAACGCCGAGGACGCCGGCCGCAACTTCATGCCCGCACCGGGCACGCTCTCGGTCTGGAAGCCCCCGAGCGGTCCCGGCGTCCGCGTCGACGGTGGGTATGACGTGGGCGAGACGATCCCGGGCAACTTCGACTCGCTCGTGGCCAAGCTCATCGTCACCGGCCGCGACCGCACCCAGGCGCTCGAACGCTCGCGCCGCGCCCTGGCCGAGTTTGAGGTCGACGGCATGCCCACCGTCGTACCCTTCCATCGCGCCATCGTCAACGATCCGGCGTTTGTGGGCACTGCCGACCGTTTCGGCGTCTACACCAACTGGATCGAGACCGAGTTCGACAACCAGATCCCGGCCTACTC
>JBAQXA010000025.1:0-5833 GCA_049299195.1 Nocardioides sp. | reverse complement strand
ATCCGCGACAAGTTGGCCAGGTGAGCCACCTCGTCGCGGGTCAACTCGGCCGACTGTCCCGAGGGCTGAGCCGTGGGGGATTCAGGCATGAGTGGATCCTAATGGCGGGCTTTGGGCAGGCCGTATTCCCGCCTCTTACGATGGACCGCGTGACGCTGACCGCTCCGAGAGCCGACGCCGCTCAGCGCGAGCGCAGCTATCCAGCCGCCCCCGGAGCGCCGTTCTATGAGCGACTGGCCCGCTCGCCGCTGGGGTTCACGATCGCCCTGGTGCTCATCACGACCGCCGGCCTCGGGCTGGACCACTTCGCCACCCTTAACCAACAGCGGTTGCTCGGCGTGTGCGACACGGTGCTGTTCATCTTCGTGCTGCGCTATTTCACCCCCGAGGAGCGCGCCACCGCGATCGTCGTCGTTCTGGTCGCCACGTGGAGCGAGTTCATCGGCTCCATCGTGTGGGGCCTTTACATCTACCGACTCGACAACCTGCCCTGGTTCGTCCCGGCCGGCCACGGACTCGTGTTCTTGACCGGGCTGCGCCTCAGCCAGACCCGCTGGGCACGAGAGCACGCGCGGCGCTTCATGCTGCTCACGTTTGCGTTTGCCGCTGGGTGGGCGCTGCTCGGACTGACCGGCTGGCTGGGCCGCATCGACGCGGCGGGGGCCTTCGGCGTCTTGGTGGTCAGCCTGGCCATGCTCTTCGGCCGGGCCCCCACGGTCTATGCCGGGGTGTTCTGGTTCGTGGCCTACCTCGAGATCTACGGCACCGCGATCGGCACGTGGTACTGGGTGCCTGTCGTGCCCGGACTCGGCGTACCTAACGGCAATCCGCCCAGCGGTGCCGCCAGCGGCTACGTCGCCTTCGACCTCACCGCACTCCTGGTCGCCCCCTGGCTGTTGCGGAAGTTGCCGCGCGCCTTCGGCCTGCCCCGCAACACCTAGCCCTCTTCGCTTGGAAACGGCCGCACCGCGGTCCGCAGCTACGACCGTTTCCCGCCAAGATCACAGAGAATCGATCTCCGACCCAACCTCGGGGGGCACTCACCCGTCTATCGGGTAGGCAGCCAACAGGCGCCGGTTGCGTAAGCACAGCCACGAGCGAAGGCGAGGCGATGACGAACCCCGGGGACTTCACCGAGTTCATGGGCCACAGTTGGGCTCGGCTCTACCGCACGGCCATGCTGCTCACGGGCAACCATGCGCGCGCCGAGGATCTTGCGCAGGAGGCGCTCGCTCGCACCTATGCCAAGTGGTCGGGGTTACGCGACTTCGAGGCGGCCGGCGCCTACGCCTACCGCACGCTCGTGAACGCCTCGATCTCCCAGGTACGACGCCGGGCGTGGACGGCCGAGATCACCACGGCCAACCCACCCGACAAGAGCGCTCACGAAGCGCCCTCCTCGGGGGTCGACCTGATGGCCGCTCTCGCCGACCTGGCACCACGACAACGGGCCTGCGTTGTCCTGCGCTACTTCCTGGAGTTGCCGGTTTCGGAGACTGCAGCCCTGCTGGGGTGCAGCGAAGGCACCGTCAAGAGCCAGACCTCCGATGCGCTGGGCCGTTTGCGCATCCTGCTCGCCAGCGAACTATCCACCTCGGAAGGAAGCCCCCGATGACCGAAACCCTGCAGCGCCTGTTGACCGACGAGGCCGAAGCACTGGATGTCCCGTTGCCCGATGAGGTTCTGATCCGGGCGCGCGGCCGCGGTTACCGCACCCGACGCCGCATCACGAGCGGGATCGTCAGCGTGGCCGTTGCCGCCTCGTGTGCCGTGGTCGCCACCGCGGCACTCCCGGGCTTGTTGGCTGACCGGGTTCCTCAAGACACACCCGCGGGCGGTTGGAACGCCGAGGCAGCCCAATCGGCCTACGCGCAAGACGGAGCGTTTTCGGTTGGTTCCGACATCTACTTCGGCCCCTCGGCCGCATTCGTCGTGCACTCCAACGACAAGATCAAGTCCTTCTATTACACCTCCGCCGGTGTCGTGGTCCGCACCGGCGAGAAGGCCTACTTGGACGACGCCGGGCCAAGCAACTACCTGCTGGCGCGGCCGGACGGAAGCACCCAGCGGCTTCAGATCGCGCTGAGCGACGTCGCACCAGACAGCGATCCGATTTGGCCCTATCTCGCCTACGTCACGAGCGGCACCACGAGCGCCTGGGTGCTCCACATCTTCGACGTCGAGCAAAACGAGGAGGCCGCCCGTGTGCCCTTCAACGGCGCCTTCACTTGGGGCGGTTGGGCGGCGCCGCCGGTGGCCCTGGATGGGGATCACGCCTATGTGGGCCTCGACGACGGACGGCTGGAGATCAACTGGAGGTCGCGAAGCCCCGGCGCCCTGGACGCGTCCGGTGCGTCGACCTTCCCCGTCGTCAGCGGGGGGCGCGTGCTCCTTGAACGGGACCTTCCCCAACCGGGCGACACCTGGCGCACGGAGATCACGGTGCGTGACGTCACGACCGGGGAGGTGCTCTTCCAACAGGAGACCGCGGACGAGTTTGCGCAGTTGTCGCCGGACGGGCGATTCCTAAGTGTCTCCGAGTTCGTCATGATCGACGGCCCCGCCACCGACGGCAGGGTGATCGATCTGCTCGACGGCAGTGAGCAGCCGTTCGCGATCCAAGAGGGCCGCGGATGGACGCCCTCGGGACGACTGATGTACGTCACCGACACCGGAGTGCGCACGTGCGACGCGGACACCGGGGCCTGCCGCAACTACCCCCACCAACTGAGCGGTGGCCGGATCAAGGTCGGCGGCACCAACTACGAGTCGTGACCTATTCGGCCGGCGGGCCGTCGGCGATCAGCCGCTCGAAGCCGGCCTCGTCGAGGACGGGTACGCCGAGTTGCTCGGCCTTGTCGGCCTTCGATCCGGCGTTCTCCCCCACGACGACATAGTCGGTGTTCTTGGAGACCGAACTGGCGGCCTTGCCGCCGCGGCTGATGATCGCCTCCTTGGCCGAGTCGCGGCTGAACCGCTCCAGTGACCCGGTCACGACGATGGTCAGCCCCTCCAACGTGCGGGCGACGGTCTCGTCGCGCTGATCGGCCATGGTGACACCGGCCGCCGCCCAGGTCGCCACAATCTCGCCGTGCCAGGGCTCGGCGAACCACTCCAGGATGGATTCGGCGATCGTCGGCCCGACCCCCTCAGCCGCCGCCAGCCGCTCCCGGTCGGCGGTGCGGATCGCGTCCATCGAGCCAAACTCGCCCGCCAACGCGCGGGCCGCGGTCGGCCCGACATGCCGAATCGACAGCGCGACGAGCACCCGCCACAACGGCACCTGCTTGGCCGCCTCCAGGTTGGCGAGCAGCCGCACGCCATTGGCCGAGAGCACTCGCCCGTCGACGGCCCGGTCGAGTTCGGCCTTCTTCGCTGCCCGCGTGAAGAGGTCGGTGCGCATCAACTTGGCCTCGTCGAGGTCGAACACATCACCTTCGTTGGCCACGACACCGCCGCCCAGCAACGCGTCGGCGGCCTCATAGCCCAGCCCTTCGATATCAAAGGCCCCGCGACCGGCCACGTGAAAGAGCCGCTCGACGACCTGCGCCGGGCAGCCTTGGTAGTTGGGGCAGCGCCGGTCCTTGTCGCCTTCCTTCTGCTCCACCAGGGCGGTGTTGCAGGCGGGGCACTCGGTCGGCATCACCCACTCCGGCAACCCTTCGGGCCGCAGCGCCAACACCGGTCCGAGGATCTCGGGGATCACGTCGCCGGCCTTGCGCAAGATCACGGTGTCGCCGGGACGGACGTCCTTGCGCTTGACCTCGTAGGCGTTGTGGAGCGTCGCCCGCTCGACCGTGGAGCCCGCCACCTTGGTCGGCTCCATCACCCCAAACGGCGTGACTCGGCCGGTGCGGCCGGTGCTCACCTCGATCGCCAGCAGCTTGGCGTTGACTTCCTCGGGCGGGTACTTGAAAGCGATCGCCCAGCGCGGCGCCCGCGACGTCGAGCCGAGTTGCCGCTGCAGCGCGACCCGATCGACCTTGACCACGACCCCGTCGATCTCATGCTCGACGTCGTGGCGGTGCTCGCCGTAGTACGCGATGAACTCGCGGACGCCGCTCAGGTCGGGCACCACTCGCACCCGATCGGAGGTCGGCAGCCCCCACGCGCGCAGCGCGTTGTATGCCGCGGACTGGGCCTCCGGCTCAAACCCCTCGCGTGCGCCGATCCCGTGGCAGACCATGCCCAGCGCTCGGGTTGCGGTGACCCGCGGGTCCTTTTGCCGCAGCGAGCCCGCGGCCGCGTTGCGGGGATTGGCAAACATCGGCCGCCCCGCCGCGCTCATCTGCCGGTTGAGCTCCTCAAATGCCACCCCCGGCAAGAAGACCTCCCCGCGCACCTCGACGAGCTCCGGCACCGGGAACTCGGCCGACTCAACCAGCCGGTGGGGCACCGATGCGATCGTCTTGACGTTGGGGGTGACGTCCTCGCCCGTGCGTCCGTCGCCGCGGGTCAGGGCGCGCACCAGCCGACCCCGCTCATAGAGCAGGTTGATCGCGAGGCCGTCGACCTTGAGCTCGCACAGCAACCCCGGCTCGGCCACGCCTTCGCGCCCCAAGCGGGCATACCAAGCGTCCAACTCCTCGTCGCTGAAGGCGTTGTCGAGGGACTCCATGCGCTGGAGGTGGTCGATGGCGGTGAAGTCGGTCGACACCGCTCCACCGACCTTCTGGGTCGGAGAATCCGGGGTGCGCAGCTCGGGGAACGTCTCCTCCAGCGCCTCCAACTCGCGCATCCTGACGTCGAAGTCGGCGTCGGAGAGGCTGGGGTCGTCGAGCACGTAATAGCGCCAGCGGGCCTCATCGATCTCGTCGCTCAAGGCGGCGTGCCGGGCACGAGCGGGCGCACTCGCAGAGAGGTTTGGGTCGTCCATGAGGGATATCTTGCCCGCGCCCACCGACGGAGGTCGGATTTGGACGAAACGAAACCGTTTCGTATCATTCTCGAATGGCTACGCCTGCCCCCGAAACCCACGCTCGACCGCGCGTCGAGGGTGCCCGCGAGCAGGAGATCCTCCACGCGACCCTGAGCGTCTTGGCTGAGGTCGGCTACGACCGGCTGACCATGGACGCCGTGGCCCAGCGCGCTCGGGCGTCAAAGGCGACGCTCTACCGCCGCTTCAACGGCAAGCTCGCGCTCGTCATCGACGCCCTGGTCGCGACCAAGGGGACGAGCTTCCTCCCGGACACCGGCACGCTGCGCGGCGATCTCCTCGCGTCGTACTGCGCCCCCGGTGGTCTGGCCGACGGCAGCGTTGCCGAAGTGCTGGCGAGCGTCGTGACCGCCATGACCCATGACCCCGAGTTCGCCGAGGCGTTCCGGATCCAGGTGATCGGGCCCAAGCTCGCCAACACCGCGGCGCTCTATCGACGGGCGCAAGCGCGCGGCGAGATCCGCGCCGATGTCGACATCGAACTGGCCGCCTCCGCGGTCGCCGGCATCGTCCTGCACCGCAATGTCCTGCTCGGCGAGCCACCTACCCCGGAGCTCATCGCCCGGGTGCTCGACGACCTGATCCTTCCCGCCCTTACCCAACGAAAGACCGTGAAATGACCACCAACACCGCACCCGGGGCACCGGCCGCCGGTCACGAGTCGAGCAATCAGGCCGGTCACAAGCCGCACCTCGGCTGGGCCCTCGTGCTGATCTCCATCGCCCAACTCATGGTTGTGCTCGATGCCACCATCGCCAACATCGCCTTGCCCTTCATCAAGGCCGACCTGGGCTTCTCCACCGGCAACCTGACGTGGGTGGTGACCGGCTACGCGCTCGCCTTCGGTGGGCTGCTGCTCCTCGGCGGCCGCCTCGGCGACCTCTTCGGTCGCCGCCG
>JBAQXA010000024.1:0-3297 GCA_049299195.1 Nocardioides sp. | reverse complement strand
GGGTCAAGGTCGGCCAACTCGGGCTCAGCGCCGACCTCACCCTCGCTGGGTGCGCGGGCGAGCACGGCCGGCGAGGCGGCATACGACCGATCGAACGGCAGCCGAGCCACGAAGGTCGCATCGTCGGCACCCACCCCGCGCCACGCTCCATCATCCACGGCGAAGCTGGTCTCACCGTGGCGAGCGACAAAGTTGTGCACCCACCGCTCCCACCGGGCCACCGGGATCAGGAGCGTGCGCATGGCCCGACCCTACTTCCCGCCCGCGCTGACGCCGGAGGGTCGGCGCGAGGTGAAAGGGTGGTGGCGTGGACGTCGTCGCAGACCTGCTGGCCGAGCATTGGGGGCTCGACGGCGCCGAGCTCACCCCCCTCGACGGCGGCATCAACTCCGCGACGTGGCTCGTCACGCATCGGGGTATGCGGTATGTCGCCAAGCAGGTCGGTCAGGATTCGGTCGCCGATCTTGGCCGCGGATGCGAGGTCGCGGCAACCCTCGCCCGCTCCGGGTTCGTCACCGGCCGCCCGATCCCCACCTCGGCCGGCCAGCTGCTCCTGACCCAACACGGCCTGGCCTTGCTCGAGTACGTCTCCGGGCGCGAGCTGGACGGCGAGACGGCCGAGGATCAACTGCGCATGGGCGAGACGCTGGCGGCGATCCATGCGGCTGGCAATCCAGGCCCGGGCCTGAGTTCGGCCACGTTCATGGCCGACTGGCTCGACCTCAGCACGCCCTGGGTGCGCGACCACGATTGGCTGGTGCGGGCGATCGAGTCGGCGCGCGCGGAGACAGACGCCCTGAGGCTCACCTGGACGATGCTGCACACCGACCCGGCCCCAGAGGCGTTTGTGTATGACGACCGCTCGGGCGTCACCGCCCTGATCGACTGGGCGGGGGCCCAGCGCGGCCCCGCCCTGTATGACGTCGCGTCAGCGGTGATGTACCTCGGCGGCGCCGACCACGCCCAGGTCTTCCTCACGGCCTACCTCTCCCACTCCCCCAGCGTCGCCGCAGAAGTCAGGCATCTCCCGGCGTTTCGGCGGTTCCGCGGCGCGATCCAAGGCGCCTACTTCGCCCGCCGGCTCGCAACTGGTGACAGCACCGGGTCTCTCGACGAGGCCGAGAACCGGCGGGGTCTCGGCGATGCCTGTCGCCAACTCGAGGCGCTCGGATCGGGCATCAGCTCGCCCCACCAACCTTGAACGGACGCGCCTGCAAGGCCCCTGGCTAGGCTCGCGTTGTGTTCACTCAATCGCTGCTGATCGTGGATCAGGTGACGTCCTTCTTTGCCAACGACTTCGCTATCACTGACGACCAAGGCGCCCCGCTCGGCACCATCCGCACCGAGGATGGCGTCGGCAGCCGGCTGCTGATGGGCAATCGCGAACTCTCGGTGTACAACAACGAGGGCGAGTTGCAGGTGCATCTCTCCGATGTGCCGAACTTCGGTCTGGACTCCTTCGAGCTGACCGGGCCCAGCGGTGAGGCCATCGGCACGATCTATAAGGAGTTCACGTTCTTCAGCAAGCGCCTGTCGGTTGAGCTTCCGGCAGCGCCCGACGCGGGCACGACGACCGATCGGCTGGAGATCTCGGGCGACCTCTTCGACTACGACTTCACCGCGACCCTCAACGGGCAGCCCGCCGCGCAGGTTGCCCGCCGCTGGCCGGGATTGGGCGAGGCACTTTTGGGACACAACCGCTACGTCGTGCTGTTCGACCGCTCACTCCCCGAGCTCCCCCGCAAGGCGCTGCTGGGCGCCGTGATCGCCCTCGACCTCATCCGCGCAAAGAAGCGGCGCAACAGCGCCAACACCTGATCACCGCAGCGATCCGGCGGGAGCGCGTCGAATCAGACGTTGAAGCCGAGCGCCCGCAACTGGTCGCGGCCATCCTCGGTGATCTTGTCCGGACCCCACGGCGGCATCCACACCCAGTTGATCGCCACACCGTTGACCATGCCCTCGAGCGCGGTGTTGGTCTGGTCCTCGATCACGTCGGTGAGCGGGCAGGCGGCCGAGGTCAGCGTCATGTCGACGATGGCGTTCTTGTCCGCGTCGATGTGCACGCCGTAGACCAGGCCAAGGTCGACGACGTTGATCCCGAGCTCCGGGTCGACCACGTCCTTGAGCGCCTCGATGACCTCCTCGTCACTCACGGTGGCGACTCCGCCGGGGCTATCGAGATCGACCTCAGGCAGGTCGTCGTGGCTGGTCATGGCTGCTTCCCTTCATCGAGTGAGTGACCGCTGCGCGCCAAGGCGTCCTGCCAGGCCATCCAGGCCAGCAGGGCGCACTTAACCCGCGCGGGGAACTTGGCGACGCCGACGAAGGCCGCCGCGTCTCCGAGGACTTCTTCGTCCGGCTCGCTGCGCCCCAACGAATGCATCAGGGCGACGAACTCCGCATGGACCTGTGCGGCTTCGGCCAACGGCCGGTCGATCACGAGTTCGGCCAGCACCGACGCCGCCGCCTGGCTGATCGAGCACCCCAGCGCGTCATAGGAGACATCGCGGACGACGCCGTCCACGACGTGGGTACGCAGCGTGATCTCGTCACCACACGTCGGGTTGACGTGGTGCACCTCAGCGTCGAACGGGTCGCGCAATCCGGCATGCCGGGGATGGCGGGAGTGGTCGAGGATGATGTCTTGATAGAGCGTGTCGAGCGAGGTCATCAGCGGCTCCCGAAGTAGTCGCGGACGAAGCCCAGGCCATCAACGAGTGCGTCGATCTCACCCGGGGTCGTATAGAGGTAGCTCGACATCCGCGTCGAGCTCTGCACGCCGTAGCGCGCGTGCGCCGGCTTGGCGCAGTGGTGCCCCGCACGCACCGCGATGCCGCGGGAGTCCAAGACCTGCGCCACGTCGTGTGGGTGCACATCTGCCAACGTGAACGAGATCGCACCCCCACGCGCCGCCGCGTCGAGCGGCCCGACCACCCGCAAATCGGGCACCGTCGAAAGCCCCTCGAGCGCGTATGCCGTGATCGCGCGCTCGTGGGCGGCCACCGCGTCCATGCCCAGGTCAGACAGGTAGTCGCACGCCGCACCCAGCCCGACCGCCTCCGCAATCGGCGGTGTGCCGGCCTCAAAGCGGTGCGGAATCGGCGCATAGGTCGAGCGCGCCATCGTGACCGTCTCGATCATCTCCCCACCCCCGAGGAAGGGCGGCAGCTCTTCGAGCACCTCGCGGCGCCCCCACAGCACTCCGATCCCCGTCGGCCCGACCACCTTGTGCCCGGTGAAGGCGAGCAGGTCGGCACCGCATGTGGTGACGTCGATGGGCAGCTGGGGTGCGGC
>JBAQXA010000023.1:0-4371 GCA_049299195.1 Nocardioides sp. | reverse complement strand
TCGCCTACCTCGGCCGTGGGCCGAGGGCCGGTGCGGTCGGCGAGATCCGCCATCACCGCGCCCTCGATCGCGGCGGCCGCCGCGGCATACCCCAGGTGGTCGAGGAGCAGCGCGCCGGAGAGGATCGCGGCCGTGGGATCGGCCTTCTGCTGCCCGGCGATGTCGGGGGCCGAGCCGTGGACCGGCTCAAACATCGACGGCGTCGTGCGGTCGGGGTTGATGTTGCCGGAGGCGGCGAGCCCGATGCCTCCGGTGATCGCGGCCGCGAGGTCGGTGATGATGTCGCCGAAGAGGTTGTCGGTGACGATCACGTCGAAGCGGGCCGGGTCGGTGACCATAAAGATGGTGGCCGCGTCGATGGGGAGGTAGTCGACGCTGACGTCGGGGAACTCCGCCCCGACCTCGCCGACGATCCGGCTCCAGACCTTGCCGGAGTGCACCAGCACGTTGGTCTTGTGGATCAGGGTGAGCTTTTGGCGCGGCCGGCGCTGGGCGCGGGCGAAGGCATCGCGCACCACCCGCTCCACGCCGTATGCCGTGTTGACCGACACCTCGGTGGCGATCTCGGCGGGCGTGCCGACACGCAGGGCGCCACCGTTGCCGACATACGGCCCCTCGGTGCCCTCGCGGACCACGACGAAGTCGACCTCGCCGGGCTGAGCCAGCGGCGAGACCACCTGCGGGTAGATCCGCGACGGGCGCAGGTTGACGTAGTGGTCGAGCTCGAAGCGCAGCCGCAGCAGCAGGCCGCGCTCCAAGATGCCGGGCGGCAGGTTGGGATCGCCCGGCTTGCCGCCGACCGCCCCGAGGAGGATCGCGTCCTGCCCGGCGATCTCAGCCAACACGCTGTCGGGCAGCACCTCGCCGGTGGCGAGATAGCGCTCCGCGCCGAGGTCGTAGCGGGTCTGGTCGATCGGGACCGGTGAGACCACGTCGAGCACCTTGAGCGCCTCTGCGGTGACTTCACCACCGATGCCGTCGCCGGGGATCACGGCCAGGCGGATGGGTCCGGCGGCGGGGGCAGGGCTGGGGTTCACGGTCGCGGTCACGAGGAGTCAGGCTAGTGCGGCTCAGTTGTCGTCGGGTCGAGGGCCGGAGTTGTCTCGCAGGTCAAGCGCCCGCTGGACGGCCTCGATCGAGCGCGGGTTCTCCGGGTTGTGGCTGGCGGGGCCCCACTCGGGGTACAGGTCATACATCGGGGTCTCCTCAAAAGTTGGGTTTCAATCACACGGTGTGGCGGCCCGTTGGTTGGGCCAGTGAGGAGGCCGCCCCGCGGCGGTGGATGGCACCCCACCCGGATCGCGGGTGTGGATGTGACCCCATCTGCCAGAGATTGCGGATCGCGCGGCCCAGCCGGCGGCCCGCCGCGGAAGCGTCGGCCCTCACAGGTGGCAATCGGATCCCCCAGCAGCACATTGCTGGACAAAAGAGCTGGAAAGAGGGAGCAGTTGCCTTCGTAGAGCCCGCACAACGCCGAACACCGCGGCGAGGTGGCCCTACTTCTTAGGCCCCGCCGCGGCAGACGATAAGTACGAACACGCTCCGCATGATGCCCAGACGGTACGACGCCGTCCCCGGCGCCGTCGACTCAATGGCGGATTTGTTTCAGGATGCGAGACGTGCCGCCCAGCATGAGAGATCGCGAGCGGGGACGGCCAGACTGCACGGGTGAGCGCACCCCTCGAGCTGCCCGAGATCGTCACGCGGGCCTTCGCCACCTGTCGGCGTTCGGGCTATGTCTCCTTCTGCCGCAACGAGACGGGCCGACTGCTCGCCACGCTGGCCGCCACCCGCAGCGGCGTGATGGCGGAGTTTGGTACTGGGTGTGGCGTGGGGACCGCCTGGCTTCGGTCGGGGCTGCGCGAAGGCGCGCGGATCGTGACCGCCGAACTTGACCCCCGGCTGGCCGATGCGGCCGCCGAGATTTTCGCCGACGATGAGCGGGTCGAGGTGTTGGCCGCGGACTGGTCGACCCTGCTTGACCTCGGCCCGTTCTCGCTGTTGTTCCTCGACTCGGGCCAACCCGACGAGGTGCGCGTTGACCGGATCGCTGACCTTGTCGAGGCCGGCGGGCTCGTCGTCCTCGACGACTTCTCCCCCTGCGACTCCTGGCCCCCGATCACCGGCGGCCGGGTGGACACGCTGCGCGAGGAGTGGCTCACCGATCCACGCTTCGCCGCGGTTGAGGTGATGGTCGCGGCCGACGCGAGCGCGCTGATCGCCACCCGCCGCTGAGGCGGCCGGAGCTAGATCCCTACGTTTCACACGCGGGCTGCGGCGTGTCGCGTGCGCAACGTTGGTAACGGGGCTGGGGCGGCGGGGCGCGCGCGCCGGTTAGGCGTCGGTGGGAGTGGCGGCGTGGGTTTCGGTGATGTGCTCATCGTCGAGGGGCACCGTGAACCAAGGCAACAGCGCCTGGGTGAGCGGGCCGATGCTCACGGCATACAACACGGTGCCGAGGCCGAAGGTCCCACCGAGCAGCCAGCCGAGGGCCACCACGGTGACCTCCAGGCCGGTGCGCACCAGGCGGATCGAGAGACCGGTCCGGCGGGCCAGCCCGGTCATCAGCCCGTCGCGGGGGCCGGGGCCGAGCTGGGAGCCGATGTAGGACGCGGTGGCCACACCGTTGAGGAGGATGCCGCCGACGAGCATCACCGCCCGCAGGGCGAGTGAGTCGGGCGAGGCCAGCACGGCCAGGGTCGCGTCGGTGGCCAGGCCGATCCAGATCGCGTTGAGGATCGTGCCCAGCCCGGGCATCTGGCGCAGCGGGATCCACAAGATCAGCACGACGAAGGAGGCGACCACGATGACTTCCCCGATGGTCAGCGGGATGTGCGTGGCCACGCCCACGTGGAAGACGTCCCAAGGGAGTTGCCCGAGCAGGCTCCGGATCACGAGGGCCATCGAGACGCCGTAGAGGGTCAGACCCACCATGAGTTGGGTGACGCGGTGGGCTAGCCGAGGCGCCTGGAGCTGCTGGCGCGGGGTGAGATTGGCGAGCGGAGAGGCGGTCACACGACGATCATCGCAGCCAATTGGACTGGAAATAAATAGCCACTGCTGGAAGAGTGGCCACATGTCCACCATCGCCAGCAGCCCCCATGTGGCCACCCTGGTGGCCGGCTTCGACACCCATCCCGCGTATGCCGGACTGGCCGAGTCGCTGCGCGGGCTGATCGCCGACGGGCGGTTGGCACACGGCATACGGCTGCCATCGGAGCGCGATCTCGCGCCTGCGCTGGGGGTCTCCCGCACCACGGTGACCAGGGCCTATGGCGAACTGATCGACCGGGGGTATGCCGTCGCGCGGCGGGGCGCCGGCACGTTTGCCAGGATCCCTGGAGGCCCGACGCGGACGCTCGATCGTGCCTTGACTCCGCGCCTGGACGGCGGCGAGCTGATCGACCTCAACTGTGCTGCCGGCAGCGCCGCGACCGGCTTGGCGGCGGCCTATGAGGAGGCGCTGGGCGAACTGCCGGGCTACCTCTCCGGGCATGGCTATTACCCCTCCGGATTGCCCGAACTGCAGGCGGCGCTGGCCGCAACCTTTGACGCACGGGGTTATCCCACCGCGCCCGAGCAGATCCTCATCACCCCTGGCGCGCTGTCGGCGACCGCGATCGCTGCCCGGGCGTTGGTACGCCGCGGGGAGCGGGTGCTGGTGGAGTCGCCGGTCTATCCCAACGCCGTGGCTGCGCTGCGCGAGTCCGGCGGCCGACTGGTGACGATCGGGGTCGATGAGCACGGCTGGGACGTCGCGGGCATGCGGGCCACGCTCGGCACGAGCAAGCCGCGGGCGGCCTATCTGATCGCGGACTTCCAGAACCCGACGGGGCACGTCATGTCGGCTTCGCTGCGCGAAACGCTCGGGAGCGCGCTGGCGCGCGCCGGGACGATCGCGGTGGTTGATGAGGCCCATCAGCAGCTCAACCTCGACGGGCCGCCGATGCCGTTGCCCCTCGGCGCCGCGGTCGAGGCCGCCGGCGGAAGCGCCATCACAGTGGGCAGCGCCAGCAAGTCCTTTTGGGGTGGCCTGCGCATCGGCTGGTTGCGCGCACCTGAGGCGCTGATCCCCGCGCTGACTCAGGCGCGGTTGGCCCTGGATTTAGGGGTGCCGGTGCTGGAGCAGTTGGTCATGGTCCGGCTCCTAGCCGAGCCCGAGCCGCACCTGGCGGCGCACCGGGCCGCGTTGCGGGTGCAGCGGGACGCGCTGATCGCCGCGGTGAGTGAGGCCTTCCCCGAGTGGCGCTTCCGCCGCCCGACCGGCGGGCTGGCGCTGTGGTGTGAGCTGCCCGCCCCGGTGGCGCACGAGTTCAGCCTCGCCGCCGAGCGCCACGGGGTGGCCATCTCGCCGGGGCCGCTGTTCGCCCC
>JBAQXA010000022.1:0-17970 GCA_049299195.1 Nocardioides sp. | reverse complement strand
ACCCAAGCGGGGCAGAACGGCGCAATGCCGCTCTGCCCCGCTTGGCATTTGCTGTCTCCGCGCTGCGGTCTGGCCCGAGACCCAGCCCCGTGAACCAGCCCCGCAACCCAGCCTTGTGACTCAGGTCACACGTCAGCGCGGGAAGGATTCCCGGCCGCTACTCCTTAGGTCAGTTGAAAGTTCACCTAATCCCAGGAGTACCGCCATGCCCAGCGCATTCGAACCCGCCACCAACCTCCTCGACGACATCTCCGGCGATTACGTCATCGACGCCTCTCACTCCCGCATCGGCTTCTCGATCCGGCATGCCATGGTCACCACCGTGCGCGGCGCGTTCGACAGCTTCGCCGGCTCGGCCCACGTCGACGCTCAGAACCCCGCCAACTCATCGGTGACCATCACGATCTCCGCCGGCTCGATCGACACCGGCAACGCCGACCGCGACGCTCACCTCGCCTCACCGGACTTCTTCGACGCCGAGACCTATCCCGAGATCACGTTCGTCTCAAGTCAGGTCTCCCGCTCCGGCTCGGTCTGGACGATCGCCGGTGACCTCACCGTCAAGGACGTCACCGCGCCGATCAGCATCGACTTCGAAGAGGTCGGCTCGGCGCGCGATCCCTTCGGCAACGTCCGCGTGGGCTTTGAGGGCAGCACCAGCATCAGCCGCAAGGCCTGGGGCCTGACCTGGAATGCCGCGCTCGAGACCGGTGGCGTGCTCGTCTCCGATCAGGTCAAGCTCGACTTCGACATCTCGGCCATCAAGTCCGCCTGAAGGACCCGGCCAAACGCAGTCTGACTAACGCGACTAACTAAAAGCAACAGCGCATCCGGGCGGCGGTCGGTTTCAATGGGGACATGCACCTCAACCTCCCCTTGGGGCTGACCGCCCGCCCGTTGCGCTCCGACGAGGCCGAGGCGACCTTCCGGGTCCTCGCCGCCGACGAACGAGCGGCGCTCGGCCGAGTCGAGATCGAACTCGCTGACATCGTTGCCGAGTGGCAGCGACCGAGCTTCAACCTGGCGACCTCCTCCGTCGGTGTCTATGACGGCGAGCAACTCATCGCCTGTGCCGACCTGACCCATCACGAGCGCGGGTCCGCGGCCGTCGATCCGGCGTACCAGCGCCGCGGCATCGGTTCGGCGCTCGCCGGCTGGATGCAGGCCACCGCCGCAAGCAAGGGGGCGACGATCGTCGGCTCCCCCGTGCCGGAGGGGTCCCCCGCTGACCGGCTGCTGACGCGGCTCGGCTACCACGTGCGCTGGACCTCCTGGGTCCTCCGCGTCCCCCCAGGCCGCGAGATCCCGCACCGGCAGCTGCCGACGGGCTACCGGATTCGCGAGGCCGCGCCGAGTGAGTACGCCGCGGCGCACGAGGTTGTCGAGGACGCCTTCTTGGAGTGGTCGCGGCGCGAGCGCGAATCCTTTGCGGACTTCGCCGCCGAGATCATCGGCCGCCCCGGCTTCGCTCCCTGGCAGTTCCGCATCGTCCTGGCTCCCGACGACACGGTTGCCGCCGTCGCCACCGTCGCGCTCGTCCCGGAGACTGGGGAGGCCTACGTCAGCCGGCTGGCCACCCGCGCCGACCAGCGCGGTCGCGGTCTGGCCCAGTGCCTGCTCATCGACGTCTTCGCCGCCGCAGGCGCCCACGGCGCTACCGCCTCGGGGCTCTCCACCGACTCCCGCACCGGCGCGCTCTCGCTCTATCAGAAGGTCGGCATGGAGGTCACCGACGTGTGGCTCCACCGGGCCATTCACCTGCCCTAGGCTGAGGCCGCCATGGGGACCGGACACAGCCACGCGCCTCGACCGCAGCCCGGCCAGCCAACCCCCGGTCACGCCGGAGCCAGGCACCGCACCCGGATGGTGATCGCGTTTGCGCTGATCAGCGGCTTCTTCGCCGTTGAGCTGGGCTATGGCCTCCTCTCCGGGTCGCTGGCGCTGCTCTCGGATGCCGGACACATGGCCGCCGACGTCGTCGCGCTTGGCGGGGCTCTCCTCGCCACCCAGCTCGCCACCCGCGTCGACCGCACCGGGCGGCGGACCTTCGGCTCCTATCGCGCCGAGGTGTTCGCCTCGGGGTTCACCGTGCTGCTGATGCTCGGCGTCTCCGGCTACGTCGTGGTCGAGGCGCTGCGCCGCTCCGCCGGACACCCCGAGGTCCAGCACACCCCGATGGTGGTCATCGGCGTCCTCGGCCTGGTCGTCAACGTGGTCGTGCTGCTCGTGCTCCGGGCCGGCGCCCGGGAGAGCCTCAACGTGCGCGCGGCGTACTCAGAGGTGGTCGCCGATACGGCCGGCTCGCTGGGCGTACTCGTCGCAGGGCTGCTGGTGTGGACCACCGGCCGGGCCGTTTGGGACAGTCTGATCGCGGTCGCCATCGGCGCCTTCGTCGCGATCCGCGCGCTGGGCCTGGGCCGAGAGGTGCTCGCCGTATTGGGGCAGCACGCCCCAGCCGATCTCGACATCGAGCAGGTCGCGCGGGAGCTCGGTCAGGTCGGCGGGGTCAGCAACGTCCACGACCTCCACGTCTGGACCCTGACGTCGGGGATGTTGGTAGCCACAGCTCATCTGGTGGCCGCGGGGGACGCCGATCGCGACAGGTTGCTCGACCAGGCTCGCGGCCTCCTCCAGCAGCGCCACGGCATCGCCCATGCCACCTTGCAGATCGAGACCGCGGGGGCGTGCGACCGGCTCGGCTGGTAGCGGTCAGCGCAGCGAAGCCCCGGAGATGGTGCGGGCGATGACGAGCCGCTGGATCTCCGAGGTGCCCTCAAAGATCGTGTAGATCTTGGCGTCGCGGGCCCAGCGCTCGACCGGGAAGTCGCGGGTGAACCCGACGCCACCGAGGATCTGCATCGCCTGGGTGGTCACGCGGACCGCCATCTCACCGGCGAACAGCTTCGACATCGAACCCTCGGCCGCCTCGAAGGGCTTGCGCTGAGCGCCCATCCAGGCTGCGCGCCAGACCAGCAGCCGAGCGGCGTCGATCTGGGTCCGCATGTCGGCCAGGGCGAACGCGACCGCTTGATTTTCGATGATCGGCTTGCCGAACTGCACCCGCTGACCGGCGTACTCCAGGGCCACCTCGTAGGCCGCGCGCGCGATGCCCACGGCCTGCGCGCCGACCGCTGGCCGGGTGCGCTCGAAGGTCGCCATCGAGGGTTGCCGACCGGAGCGGGTGCCCTCGCGGGCGCGCGCCAACCGCTCGGTGAGCTTCTCGCGCCCCCCGAGCAAGCAGCGACCCGGGATCCGGCAGTCGGTCAGCACCACCTCGGCGGTGTGGGACGCCCGGATGCCGTGCTTGCTGAACTTCTGCCCCTGGCTCAGCCCGGGCGTGTTGGGCGGAATGACGAAGCTCGCTTGGCCACGGCTGCGCAACTCTGGATCGACCACCGCCGTGACGACGTGGACGTCGGCGATGCCGCCGTTGGTGGCCCAGGTCTTGGTGCCGTTGAGCACCCACTCATCGGTCGCCTCGTCATAGACCGCACGCGTCCGCATGGCGCTGACATCGGAGCCCGCGTCGGGCTCGGAGGAGCAGAAGGCCCCCAGCCGGGGGTCTTCGGGGGTGCCGAACATCTGCGGCGCCCACTCACCCACTTGCTCGTCGGTGCCGTTGGCGCGCAACCCCGCCGCGGCCAGGGCCGTGCCCGTCAGGGCTAGACCGATCCCGGCGTCCCCCCAAAAGATTTCCTCCAGCGCCACCGGTGTCCCGAGACCGGTCCGGTCGAGTGCTTGCACCACCCAGAAGTCGAGGGAGTAGAGGCCGATCTTGGCGGCCTCCTGGAGCACCGGCCAGGGAAATTCCTCGCGCTCGTCCCACTCAGCGGCGGCCGGCCGGATCACCTCGGCGGCAAACGTGTGGATCCAGTCCCGCTGCTCGATCTGCTCGGCGGTCAGATCAAAGGAGGCACCGGCGGGCGCTGCAGCAGGAGGAACGGTCACGAACGCTGAGATTACTCGTCGGTTACATCTGCGGGATTTCGGGGACACGCTTGCTCGGCGGACGTATTCTCGCGTCCAGGAGAGACTCCTCGCCGTCATGACCGGTGCCGCCATTCGTCTCAATGGCGTCGGCTTCATGGTGTCGCTCGGGATGGCGGCGCAAGGCCCCAGGTCGGGGCTTGGGGGAGTGGGGGCGGAGCGAGCATGACGGTGCACCAACGGTGGACTCGAGGCGCGATGGCCATGGCCATCGGAGCCTTGGCCTGCGCGACAGCGGGAGCACCCGCGCGAGCGGCCGTCGAGAACACCCTGACCGCCGCACCGGGGCAAACGATCACCCTCACCCAGTCCGTGCAGGCTCCCTTTGTGCCTCCCCGGCCCGACATCGTGCTGGTCGTCGATCGCACGGGTTCGATGGGACCCGCCATCACCGATGTGAAGTCAAAGATCGCCGGAGTGATCGCCGCGGTCCGGGCCAGCGAGCCCGACGCCCGCTTCGCCGTGGCGGCGTACTGCGACTCCGGCGAGCGCACCCCCGCCTATCAGACGATCGCTCCCCTCTCGGCCAATGCTTCCGGTGTCATCGACGCGATGATCGCCATGCCGCTGTGCTTTGGCGGCGACGCGCCCGAGGCCCAACTTGAGGCGCTCTACCGCGTTGGGGGCAGCGGCCGTGCCATCGGCTTCCGCCCGCAATCGCAACGGATCATTGCGTGGTTTGGCGATGCCCCCGGACACTCGCGACTGCGCTCGGAGTCGGCCGCGCTCCGCTCACTGCAGGCCGCCCACGCCCGGGTGGTGGCGGTGTCGGTAGGCAAGAACCAGCTCGATGCCTCGGGACAGGCGGGCCGGATCACCCGCGCGACCGGGGGCACGCTCGTCAGCGGCGTCTCCCCGGACCAAGTGGCCGGCGCGATCCTGCAGGGCATCACCTCGCTGCCGGTCACGGTTGCTGCTGAGGCCACGTGCGACCCAGGCATCAGCGTCGCCTTGACCCCGGACCAGCGGATCGCCCGCGGGGAGACCGCGACCTTTAGCGAGAAGGTCCAGCTCGCCCCCGAGGCTGTCGTCGGGAGCAGCCTGAGCTGCCTGGTGCGCTTCACGATGGATGGCGTGGACCTCGGGCCCGACTTCGAGCAACGCATCGTGGTGACGGTGAGCTCCGACCCGGCCGATGTCGAGAGCCCCGATGGGGAGAGCCCGGATGGCGACAACGCGGGTGGCGAGAGCCCCGCGGGTGACAACCCGGACGCTGAAAGCCCCGACGGCGCGGATCCGGGCGAGCCCGCACCCACGCCGATCGATCCCACCCCCACGGCCGAGCCAACGCCTCTTGATCAGGGCGCCGCGCCCGCGGGTGACCAGATCGCTGGAGATCAGCCGGCCGCAGGTCCGGACAACGGCGCCGCCGCACCGCAGTGATCGACCGGAAGCGAACCCCCAGAAGTGAACACAGAATGAACAAGGGGTAAACAGAAGGCGCCAAACGCTGGCAGACTCGCCAGCATGTGGTGGACCAAGGGGGGCGAGGCCGGGCCGAGCGCTGCGCGCGCCTCCTGGGCCAAAGCGCGCGATCGGTTCCTGCTGCGCCGCTACGAGCGGAAGTTCTTGGCGGGGGACGTCTCGGCCGGGCTCCTGGTCGCCGCGCTCGCGGTCCCGCAGGCTCTCGGTTACGCCACGGTTGCCGGCGTACCCGTTCAAGTCGGCCTCTACACGCTGCCGCCCGCACTCTTTGCCTACGCCCTGCTCGGCTCGTCGCGGGTGCTCTATGTCGGCCCGGTCTCCACCGTCACGGTGCTGTCGGGGTCGATCGTCCGCCAGGTGTCTCAGGGCGATCCCGCGCGAGCCGCGGACCTGACCTCCGCACTCGCAATTGTCGCGGGCCTCTTTTTGGTCGCCGCGGGGCTGGTCAAGATCGGCTGGATCGCCCGCTTCCTTAACCAACCCATCGTGATGGGGTTCGTCACCGGGCTGGTCATCTTGATCATCGTCGGCGAGATCCCCGGCGTACTCGGGCTACCTCCCCCCTCGGGCTCGCTCATCGAGCGGGTCTGGAGTCTCGCCACGAGCGCTCCCGACGCCAACCCGACAACCTTCGTGATCGCCGCCGCCACTCTGGTTGTGCTGTTTGGCGGGCAAGCCATCTCCAGTCGGGTGCCCTGGGCGCTGCTCGTGCTGATCGGCGGCATTGCCGCCTCTCGCTGGCTGGAGTTGTCGGAGAAGGTGCGCGTCGTGGGCGAGGTTCCCTCGGGCGTGCCCCTGCCTGGGCTCCCACACCTCGACCTGCATGAGATCGGATCCCTCGTCACAGGGGGGATCGCGATCGCGGGGGTCGGGATCGCCGAAGGATTGGCGGCCGCTCGCACCTTCGCCTACGGCGGCTCCCGCCTCCACGACGACGAGGAGTTGCTGGCCAACGGCGCCGCCGACATCGCCTCCGGGCTGTTTGGCGGCATGGGTGTGGCCGGGAGCCTGTCCAAGACCGCCGCCAACGCCCGGGCGGGAGCCCACACGCAGATGAGCGGCGCCGTCTCTGCGCTGGCGGTGCTGGCCGTGCTGATCTTTGCGACGGGACTGCTCGCCCCGCTGCCACGCGCGGTGCTGAGCGCCATCGTGATCCACGCGGTCTGGGGCCTGCTCAAGCCCCACGAGTTCCGCCGCTTCTCCGACGTACGCCGCCTCGACGGCTTGGCGGCGCTGGTCGCCCTCCTCGGGGTGCTGCTGCTCGGCCCCTTGAACGGGCTGCTGGTTGCCGTGGGGCAGTCGCTCTTGGGTCTGGTCTATCGCTCCATGCAGGTGGAGGTCGACGTGATGGGCCGGGTTGCCCACGAGAAGGCCGCGTGGGGTTCGGTGGGCGAAGGCCGCGAGCGGGAGCAAGTCCCCGGAGTCCTCGTCCTGCGGCCCAATGGGCCGATCTTCTGGGCGAACGCGGTGACGATTTTTGATCGTGCTCGCGAACTGATCGATGAGCAGACGGACGTGCGCGCCGTCCTGCTCGATCTCGAAGCCACCAACCAGTTGGACACCACCGCGGGCGAAGCGCTCCAAGAGCTGATCGAAGATCTGAAGGCCCAAGGCATTGAGGTCTACCTCGTGCGCGTGTTTGGCAATGTGCGCGAGGTGCTCGCGCGCTGCGGCGCGATGGAGAGCCTCGGCGAGGGTCAGATGTGGCGGACGATCTCAGCCGGGGTGAAGGCGGCCAAGAAGAGCCCGGCCTTCAAGGCGGCCGGCCTCGACGCCCTCACCGATGAGGATGTGCCCGACGAGTCGGCTGACCAGCAGGCTGAAGACGAGGCTGAGGAGAGTATTGCGTCCGACCACGGTTGGCGCTGGCGAAGCGGCCGGGCCTAAACAGCACCCACGCGATCAGGCCCGCCACCAACCACGGCAGCATCGGCAGCACCAATCCAAGAGCGATCGCCGCCGCCACCACGATCAGCACCGGGTGCGGCCCGCGCCTGCCGGATGCCGCTCGCGCGGCCAAGCGTCCGGTCGGGGCGAACCGAGCAGGGGCCGGTTGCTGCACGCGCGGGAGCGGCGCAAGCGGGGAGGGCAGATCGGCAAAGATCGCGGGCAACTCTCCCCTGGTCTTCGCGGCCCAGATCTGGTCGAAGCGATCGGAGTGCTCCTCTGCACTCAGGCGCCCGGCCGCGAAGTGATCGCTCAACTCGCGGGCCGCGGTCTCCCGCTCGGCATCGCTCAGGCGTAGCCGCGGATCGGCGTGGGGGAAGCCGGTCACTGCTCCCCCTCGGCACGCGGCGCGGCCTGTCCTGACGGATCATCGGCGAGGAGCAGATAGAGCCGCCGCCGCGTCTCGGTCAGCAACTTGATCGCCTCGACGCGTTGCTTGTCGGTGCCGTTGGTGACGATCTGCCACACCGCCGACATCAGTTGGGCCACTTCGGGCTTGAGGGCGGCGTAGTCGGGCCGGTCCTGAGCGGCCGAGTCGGCGTCGAAGGAGGCCCAGACGCCGTCGACTTCGGCGGGATGCTCGGCAACATAGCGCTCGCCGGCGGCCGTCAGACGCAGCGTGCGACGGCCTTGGTCGGCGTCGCCTTCGATCAGGCCCTCGTCTTCGAGTTGGGAGATCGTCGGGTAGATCGATCCGGGGCTCGGCTTCCAGGCGCCGCCACTGCGCTCGGCGATCTGGGCGATGATCTGATAGCCGTTCATCGGCTCGAGCGCGAGCACCGACAAGATGGCCGTGCGCACGTCACCCCGGCGGACTCGCTGCGGCCGCGGCGCCTCCCCTTGGATCAGGCCCAGCACACCCGCCAGCCAGGGCGGCGGACCGCCCGGCCCGCGCCCGTTCCACTCGTGGCGGCGCACCTGATCGGTCGCCCAACTCCACGGATCGCCCTTGGGGCCGAAGCTCGGCCGTCCGAAGTCTGGCCGCCCAAAGTCTGGCCGTCCGAAGTCCGGCCCGCCGAACTCTGATCCTTCAAAATCCGGCCCATCAAAGTCCGGATCTCCCGCTCCCCCGCGCATGCCGCCACCTCGTTCCGTTCTATCGGCGACTGTCGCCGTACTATCGACGATATATCGTTCGTGTTGGCGAGACAAGGAACAGACACAAAGGCCGCAGGGCGGTCCACCACCACCCGGCGAATGTCTCCCCGGCCCGTCGATACCTGTCATCAACGACTTCGTCCCCACTAGGACCGCCTAATGGTCGCCCCCCATGCCGCCACCTGCCGCCGGTGGGTAGCGCCCAGGTTGTTGACCGCCGACAGGCGGGCCTTCGGGTCCAGCTCGCCAGTGACGGTCCGAACATGTTGAGCCTCGGTCGCGTTCGGGTTGCCGGCGGGGCGATGCGGACGTCCCAGCGGTCGCGGAAGGCCCGGTCCAACTGCTCCCTGGTGGCGTTCGGGTTTCGGCGGCGGGCGAACGAGTGTTCGCCCCCAAAGGCCTGGTCCAGCATTGCGAAGTTGGCGTCGGGGTGGTCGGTGGCGAGCGTCACCGCCGTCGCCGTCGTCGGTCAACTCGTCGTTCTCGCCGTCGTCCGGTTCGGTATCGAAACCGACAACATCGCCCGAGTCGTCGTCGAGCGCGCCGCTGAACAGGTAATCGCCGCCCTGGAACTCGTCGGAGTCACTCATCACACGCCCGCCCGCTTCCACCTGGGGTCGTTTACACCCCTCCACATGCGTAGAAAGCACCAACAGCCATTCGGCAGACAAGGCGGGACGGCGGTGGGACGATCCGGCGGTGGACAAACTGCTCGATCTCGCGCCCACCGACCAGGCTGCCCTCGCAGGAGTGCTCCTCGGCGCGGCCCTCGCTCTACTCGGAGTGTTCGGCCGGGCGTTGATCGACGTCGCTATCCAGCGCCGCCAACTGGACTCCCAAAAGGAAGCCCTCGAACGTCAACTCGCCTCCCAACGGGACATGCTCACCGCCCAGCTGGACGCCCAGCGAGCAATCGCCGCCGAAGCGGCCGCAGAAGAACGCGCCCGGGCACTTTTGGTCGAACGCCGGGAGCGGTACGCCGTGGTCCTTGAGCAGTCCCAAGAGCTCTCCACACACCTCGGAATCGCCGGGGACTATTGGACTGTGCTCAAAAGAGACCATCCCACCTTCGACGAACACAAGACCCCCCGGACGGTCACCACAAAGGGATTCCTAGGGGAGTTCACCTCGCAAGCGCCGGGGTGGCGCGAATACGACAAGGTCAGGGAAGCAGTCGAAGCGGCCGTGGTGGCGGTGAAGAAGATCCACGACGGGTGCACCGCCCTCGAGTTGATCGCCCCAAGTAGGTCTGTGGCCGCGGTAGTCCAACTCCGATCCGCCGCCTATGCCCCGTGGTGGGCAAGCTCCTGGGATACGGACCGCTACCGCGTAGCGGTTGAGGGACTTCTGAAAGCGAGGAACGTGCTACTCGAAGCGGCCCGGCGCGATCTCACCGGCAGCCTCTGAACCGCCACCTACATCCCCGGTCACCCACTCACCGTCAGCGACCACCACCGCAGCCTGCGCTGCATCCACCGGCCATGTCCACGACGGCCTCCAACAGTGCCCGTTCGCGGTCGGTGCGAAGGTGGCTCACATGGCAAATAGAACCTGGTCGGAACGCTAGCCTGCTGCCATGTTGCAGATCGGCCTGCTCGGCGGGATGAGCTGGGAGTCGACCGCGGAGTACTACCGCCTCATCAATCGTGAAGTGGGCCGGCGGCTGGGCGGCCTGCACTCGGCCCGGATCCTGCTCGCATCGGTCGACTTCGCCGAGGTCGAGCGGCTTCAGGTCGCCGGCGATTGGGCCGCGGCCGCCGATCTCTTGGCCGGCGAGGCCAGCGCGCTGGCGGCAGCAGGGGCCGACTTCCTGGTGCTCTGCACCAACACGATGCACAAGGTCGCCACCGAGGTGGAGGCCGCGGCCGGACTCCCCCTGCTGCACCTCGCGGACGCCACGGCTGCCGCGGTGCTGGCCGCGGGGGTGGGTCGGGTCGGATTGCTCGGGACCGCGTTCACCATGGAGCAGGACTTCTATCGAGGGCGCCTAGCCGAGCATGGCCTGGAGGTGCTCGTGCCGGGCGCGGACGAGCGCGCCGAGGTCCATCGGATCATCTACGACGAGCTCTGCGTGGGCGTGGTGCGCGAGGACTCCAGGCAGCGCTATCGGGAGATCATCAGCGCCCTCGCCGCCCGCGGTGCCGAGGGTGTGATTTTGGGGTGCACCGAGATTGAGTTGCTCATCGACCCGGACGGGCCGAGCCCGGTGCCACTGTTTCCGACGACCCGCATCCATGCCCTGGCGGCGGTCGATCGGGCGTTGGCGACGCCCGGCCAGGCAACGGGGCTAGACGACGGGGCTAGACGACGGGGTTAGGCGACGGGGCTAGACGACGGGGCTAGGCGAGGGAGAGGAAGAGACGCTCCATCTTCTTAACGTCCATCCCCTCGATGCCGGCTTCACCGGCGGCGATGCACTGCTGCAGACCCGAGGCGATGATCGCGAAGCCGGCACGGTCCAGCGCCTTGGAGACGGCGGCGAGTTGGGTGACGACGTCTTCGCAGTGCCGCCCCTCCTCCAGCATGCGGAGGACGCCGTTGAGTTGCCCCTGAGCGCGCTTGATGCGGTTGATGACCGCAGTCATCTCGCCGGGATCGAGCTCCATCAGTTGCCTCCCAAAGAGTCGAGTGCGGCCGAGATGCGGGCGTGCGCATCGTTGGCGACCTCGGCAAGCGCCGGGTGGTCACCGCCTTCGAGTCCCTGCACGCCCATCTCGATCATCGCCTTGGGGTCGATGGCCTCCACGACCGTGGAGCCGTCGCCAGTGCTGCGCACCACCACGTTGCACGGCAGCAAGGCCGCGATCGAGGGCGCCGCCTGCATGGCAGCGTGTGCGAGCGGAGGACGACAGGCGCCGAGGATGATCTGCGGCAAGACATCAACGTCGATCTTGGTCTTGAGCGTTGCCTTGACGTCGATCTCGGTCAGGACACCGAAGCCGTTGTCGGCCAGCGCCTGGCGCACCATCGCCACCGTCTCGTCATAAGAGTTGGTGAGGGTGCGGGTCATCGTGAAACTCATGGGGTCTCCTCGCTCGGGTGGTTCGTTTGGCAGCATACCCCCCGGGGTGTTAGTTTGCGCAGCATGTGCCACCGGAAGAAGTGCAGAAAGTGCGGCAAGGTCACGTGGGGTGGCTGCGGCGCTCACGTGCAGCAGGTCATGGCCGGAGTGCCGAAGCAGGATCGCTGCGACGGGCACCAAAACGAGCCGCGCGAGCCGGGCTTCTTCGCCCGCCTCTTCAATCGCTGACCCCCACTGACCCTGATAAACCACTCGTGGGCCGCTGGCGAGCCAGCGGCCCACGAACAGTTTCAGTGGGTAGGAACCCGGGTGGCTACTGCCCGGCGTACTTGCGAGCGACGTAGTTGACGAAGTCGAAGACGCCGTCCTCCGCCGGGGCCATCGGGCCGGGCACGTAGCCCGCGTTGTTCATCCCGCGCTGCACCGACTCGCACGCCGCCCAGTCCTGCCGGTTGGTGATGTCCCAGAAGTCGACGGCGTAGGCCGGGTCGAAGCCCTCGCGCGAAGCCACCTCCGACGGGAAGGCCCACGAACACGTGATCCGGGTGCGGCCCGGGGAGAGCGGCACCAAGAGGTGCGTCATGACGTAGTCGGGGTGCAGCGAGATGAGCATGTTGGGAAGCAGGGCGATGTACATGACCGTGCGCTGCTCGACCTCATCGAGTCGGGTCATCACGGCGCCGGAGGAGTGCCCGTCGAGCGACATGGTCGCCACGCCCTCGCGCAGCTCCATGCCACCGCCGATCCAGTCGCCCTGAGGATCCAGGTTGTCGCCGGAGTCGGGCGGGCTCACCACGCAGAGCTCGGGGTGGATCGAGGGGCAGTGGTAGCACTCCTGGTAGTTCTCGACGATGACCTTCCAGTTGGCCTCGACGTCGTAGGTGTGCGTCTCGCAGGTCACCAGGTCGGCGCCGTCATAACGCTCTAGGACCGAGTCAAGGCCCTGGATGTGATCCTCGAAGCTGCCGGTGCCGCGGTTGGCGAAGAGCCAGCCGTGCCACTCGCGCACCTCGACCGAGTGCAGGGGGTAGTCGCCGGTGTCGAAGCCGACCGCGTTGCGGTAGCCGGGGGCACCGATCAGCGATCCATCGAGCCGATAGGACCACGCGTGGTAGGGGCACACGATCGCGCGGTTCTCGACCGTCGCGGTCGGGGTCTGGCCGTCGCACACGAGCAGTTCGTGGCCGCGGTGGCGGCAGGCGTTTTCAAAACCGCGCAGCACGCCATCGTCACCGCGCGCCACCAAGACCCCGCCGGTGCCGGCCGGATAGGCCTTCATCTGGCGCGGCTTCTTGATGTCTTCGGCGCGGCCCAGCGCCACCCATCCGCCGAAGATGTTTTCGCGTTCCCACGCGAGAACCTCTTCGTCGAGGTAGCTGCCGACGGGCAACATCTTGGTCTCACCAAACGGCTTGAGCGCCTCGGCGAGTTGGGACTGGTCTACGGGAGCTGGTTTGAACACCGGTTTAGTGTAGGGCCGAGAAGGCCCTCCGGTCACTACTTTTCGACGACTTCTCAGCCCTCTCCAGCGAAGGCATCGAGGCCCGCGTCCTGTCCCCGGGAGAGTCGCCGCCAGAGCGCATAGCCCACCGAGACGGCGAGGAGGGAGGCCACCAAGACCAAGGTTGCCAGGGCGTTGAGCGCGGGCGTCGGCGCGGCCCGGGCGGTGTTGTAGATCTTCACCGAGGCGGGTTCGGTGGAGGCGCCACCGGAGAGATAACGGACGAGCACGAAGTTGTCCACGACGTCGGCAAACACCAAGACGGCGGAGGCGACGATGGCAGGGGCCAACATCGGCAGCAGCACCCGGCGCAGCGCGCCGATCGGTGAGGCGCCGAGATCGATCGCCGCCTCCTCGTAGTGCCGGCCGATGGTCAGCAGCCGTGCCCGGACGAGGACCACGGGATAGGAGATCTGGAAGGTGACCAGCCCAATCACCTGACCGGTCAGCCCCAGCTTCACCGGGTTCCAGGGCTGGGCGACGAGTGTGGTGGCGACGAACAGCAACCCGACAGCCAGGAGCACCTCGGGGAGCACGAAGGAGAGGAGGACGACGAAGTTGGCCCCCTGCGGCACCCGCCCGCGCCACCGGTCCAGACCCAGGGCGAGCAGCGCCCCGAGGGGGACCGTGATCAGCGTGACGATCAGCCCAAGCCGCAGCGTGTGGAGGAGGGCCTGTTGGAGCGCCGGGTCGTGCCAGACCGACCGCAGCGGGTCGCCGACGTACCACCGCAGCGAGAAGCCCTGCCAGTCGGTGCGTGACCGGCCGGAGTTGAAGGAGAACAGCACGGCGATCAGGACGGGCGCGAGCGACCAGACCAGATAGAGCGCGGTGACCGTGGCCAGGAAGGGCGCCTTGCGCCGCCGCGTGCGTCGCCGAGTGAGTCGGCCGGCCCGCGACCCGGTGGGGCGGGCGTCGGGAGTCATCGCGGGAGCCTGTCCGCTCATGTTCGGCGCTCCTCGGAGTCGCGAGTGACCCTGACATAGAGCCACATCGGCGGCAGCGAGACCAGCAAGACCAACAGCACGAAGGCGGCGGCCTGGCCGGTGAGCCCGGGGGTGAGCACCGAGGAGTTGATCAGGTTGCCGACCATCGAGGTGCGCGGGTTGCCCGAGAGCAAGTCGGAGGTGAAGTAGTCGCCCAACATCGGCAGGCTGGTCAGGATCAGCGCGGCGACGACCGCCGGTCGCGACATCGGCCAGGTCACCCGCCACCAGGTCTGCAACCGGTTAGCACCCAGGTCGCGGCCCGCCTCCAGCATGGCGGCGGGGATGCGGTCGAGGCCGGCATACAACGGCAGGATCATGTAGGGGACGTAGCCGTAGACCAGGCCGAGGACGACCACGATCGAGCGGCCCCCGAGCCAGTCGACCTCGGTGTCCCACAGGCCGCCGAGGGTGATGACCTTGTTGACCAGGCCGTCGTTTTGCAACAGGTTGACCCACGCCAGCATCCGCATCATGTAGCTGATCCAGAACGGCGCGATGAGGGCCGCCAGCAAGAGCCCGCGCCGCCGATCGGCGATCCGAGCGGCGTAATAGGACACCGGATAGGCGATCAGCAGGCACAGCGCGCTGGCCACGCTGACGTAGGCCGCGGTGCGCAGCAGGGCCGGGCCAAAGAAGCCGTCCTCGCCGGCAATGTGGGTCAGGACGTAGAGCAGTTGGGTGGCGTCCCACTGCACCGGGTTCCAGATCGGTACCGGCCGCCGCAGGATCGGGTCGACGGTGCCAAAGCAGATGCACGCAACGACATAGATCGGCGCGACAAAGAAGAGTGCGAGCCACCCCATGCCGGGACCCGCGAAGGCGGGCCAGAGGCCGCGAGGCCCCACCGGACGGGGCTCAGCCACCGGCCTTGAACTGCTGCCAGACCCGCAGCCACTCCTGCTCGTTGGCCAGGGGCATGGCGAGGAGGCGAGCGCCGGAGTCGAACCACTCGGGCAGGACCGTCGCCGACTTGAGGTTGGCGGGAATGTAGCCGTCCTCGACCATCCGGCTGGGGTTGATGACGTTTTGCGGCGGCTGATAGCCGGTGAAGCCGAAGTTCGCCAGCGACACCGCCTCGTCGAGGAGGTAGTTGAGGAAGAAGTGCGCGGCGACCGGGTTCTCGCCACCCGCCAGCACCATCATCAGGTCGTTGTCGACCATGCCCGACCCGTCTTCGGGGAACCAGTAGCCCAGCACGTCGGGCGACTCGCCCTTAGGCAGGTAGTAAACCGCGTTGACGACATCGCCGGACCACATCTGGGTCAGCGACAACTGCCCGCCGGGCAGGTCGTTGTACATCGTGATCGTGACCTTGGGGTCGCTCGCCTCGGCCAGGGCCTTCAGCTCGCGCTGGATGAGCTTGAGGTCTTCGGGCTTCTCGGAGTTGACGTCGCTGATCCCCGCCCGCAGCAGCACCATCGCCATCATCGTGTGCCAGTCGTCGATGACCGCCGTCTGGCCGCGATGGGCCGGGTCCCACAGGCTGTCGTAGGGGTTCGCCAGCGTGTCGGGGCCCGGATCGATCGAGTCGGTGCGCCAACCAATCCCGGTGGTGTAGGTCGTGTAGGGCACCGAGAACTGCCAGTCCTGGTCGTACCAGGGGTTGGTGAACTGCGGCCAGCAGTTGGCGATGTTGGGCAGGTAGTCGTGGTTGAGCGGCCGGGCCAGCTTGCCGACCACGAGCTTGCCGATCTGGTCGTAGGACGGGAAGAACACGTCGTACGGCAGGGCGCCGGAGGCGATCTTGCTGAACGCCTCGTCGGTGTCGTTGAAGGTCGCGAGCTCGACCTTGACGTCGTATTCCTTGCTGAAGTTCTTGATGACCTTCGGGCTGAGGTAGTCGGCGTAGTTGTAGAGGCGCAGCACGCTGCCGGGCTCGGGGGTCAGGCCCGACTCGATCATCGCGACCTCATCGGAGATCGGCCACTTCACCGGGGAATCGGGACTCGCGATCGGGAGCGTGGTCGCGCCGCCGCCGGGAGATGAGGCTGGGTTCTTGCCGGTGCCGCACGCAGCCAGCGACAGGCCTGCACCTGTGGCCAAGCCCGTGCGCAACAGCGTCCTGCGGCTGATCGCCATGGCGCGACGATTGCATGGACTGAACAGTGAGTCAATGCCAGACTGCGCGAATGGACCTGGACTCGTTCATCCTTCAGCAGAGCCGGATCTTCCTCCAGCGTCAGCCTCAGTCAGCAGCTCTGATCGAGCGCTCCGCCCCCGTTTTGCCGGGTGGCGCGACCTCAAATTGGCAGATCGCGGACCCCCAGGCGGTGTGGATGAGCCATGGAGTGGGCTCGAAGGTCTTCGACGTCGACGGCACGGAGTACGCCGACTTCCACGGGGGCTATGGCGTGTCGCTGGCCGGTCACGCCCATCCCGCGATCGTGGCGGCCGTGACCGACCGGGTCTCCCGCGGGACCCACTTTGCCCAGCCGACCGAGGACGCGATCGTGGTCGCCGAAGAGTTGCGGCGCCGCTGGGGACTGCCGTTGTGGCGCTTCGCCAACTCCGGCACCGAGGCGACGATGGACGCGATCCACCTCATGCGCGCGGCGACCGGCAAGGAGCGCATCATCAAGGTCGAAGGCTGCTATCACGGCCACCACGACTCGGTTCAGGTCTCGGTGATGCCCGAACTCGAGGACGCCGGCCCGGCCGATGCGCCGCACGCGGTGAGTGCCCAAGAGGGGATTCCGCAGGCGATGGTCGACCTCGTCGACGTCGTGCCGTTCAACGACCTGGCCGCGGTCGAGCGGGTCCTGGTCGCGCGCCCGGGGCAGATCGCGGGCCTGATCATCGAGCCGCTGATGATGAATGCCGGCATCATCGCTCCCGAGCCCGGCTATCTGGCCGGGTTGAAGGAGCTCCTGGCCGCCCACGGCGTGCTGTTGGCCTTCGATGAGGTCAAGACCGGCCTGACCGTCGGCCCGGGCGGAGTGACCGCGCGTGAGGGCGTCCTGCCCGATCTGGTCTGTCTGGCCAAGGCCATCGGCGGCGGCATCTCGACCGCGGCGATCGGCGGCACCGAAGCGTTGATGGGCCTGATCGCCGACGGCACCTATGAGCAGGTCGGCACCTTCAACGGCAACCCTCTCGCGATGGCTGCGGCGCGGGCGATGCTGACCGAGGTCTGCACCGAGGCGGCATACGCCCACCTCGAGCGGCTCAGCGCCCAACTCGCCGGCGGGATCAACGCGATCATCGCCCGCCACGGGTTGCCGTGGCACGTGGTCACCGCGGGCGCCAAGGGCTGCATCGCGTTCAAGCCCGACCCGATTCGCAACTACCGCGACTTCCTCGGCGTCGACGAGCGGTTGGGGCAGGCGCACTGGCTGGTCCAACACAACGGCGGCGTCTTCCTCCCGCCGTGGGGCAAGATCGAGCAGTGGCTGATCTCCGTGCAACACACCGACGCGGATATCGAGCGCTTTGTCACCAACGTCGAGACGCTCGCCCACGCCGCGGTCGCGGACCGGGCCGCCTGACCGCGCGGACAGGAGACGGCGAATGACTGAGAACCTGGGGGCCGGGCCAGTGGCGGCGGCCGACCGACCGACCGCCGAGGGTGGGGCGATCAGCCTGCGGGGCTTGGTGCGCCGCTTCGACGACGTCGTGGCGGTCGACGGTCTCGACCTCGAAATCGCAGCGGGCGAGTTCTTTTCGCTGCTCGGCGAATCCGGGTGCGGCAAGACCACGACCCTGCGGATGATCGCCGGCTTCGAGCAGCCCGACGAAGGCGAGATCCTCCTCGACGGCACCGACCTCACCGCCGTCCCGGCGCACAAGCGCCCGGTCAACACGGTCTTCCAGAGCTATGCCCTGTTCCCCTTCCTGTCGGTGTGGGACAACGTCGGCTTCGGCCTCAAGTACGCCGGCTCGTCCGGCCGCGGGGGTGCCGCCGAGGCACGCACGCGGATCGGCGAGGCGCTCGACCTGGTCGAACTCGGCGGACTGGCCAAGCGCAAGCCGCACCAACTCTCCGGCGGGCAGCAGCAGCGCGT
>JBAQXA010000021.1:0-8651 GCA_049299195.1 Nocardioides sp. | reverse complement strand
GGTGTACTGCGCGATCATGTGGCCGCTGTCGACACCCGGGTCGTGCGCCAAGAACGGCGGCAGGCCGTGGCTGCGGGTCTGGTCGAGGAACCGGTCCGTACGCCGCTCGCTGATCGAGGCGAGATCGGCGACGGCGATCGCGAGGAAGTCGAGGACATAACCGACCGGGGCGCCGTGGAAGTTGCCGTTGGACTCCAACCGGCCGTCGATCACGACGGGGTTGTCCACCGCGCTGGCCAGTTCGCGGTCGGCGACGGTTCGCGCGTGGGCCAGCGTGTCGCGGACGGCCCCGTGCACCTGCGGGGAGCAGCGCAATGAGTAGGCGTCCTGGACCCGGTTGCAGTCGCCCGTCTGGTGACTCGCGACCACGCCACTGCCGTGAAGCAGCGCGCGGATGTTGGCGGCTGACGCGGCCTGGCCCGGGTGCGGGCGGAGCGCCTGGAGGTCGGCGGCGAAGACCCGATCGGTGCCGAGTTGCCCCTCCACCGACATGGCCGCGGCGAGGTCGGCGACTCGGAGCAGGGCCTCGAGGTCGGCCATGGCCAAGACGAGCATGCCGAGCATCCCGTCGGTGCCGTTGATGAGCGCGAGCCCTTCCTTCTCGGCGAGCTCCACCGGCGCCAGGCCGGCCTCGGCGAGCGCCTCGGCGGTCGGAAGCCGCCGGCCGCGGGAATCGCGCACCTCGCCCTCGCCCATCAAGGCCAGTGCGCAGTGGGCCAGGGGCGCCAGGTCACCCGAACACCCCAGGGAGCCGTACTCATAGACGATGGGTGTGATCCCGGCATTGAGCAGGGCGACGATCAGTTCGGCGGTGGCCAGCTTGATGCCGGTGTGGCCGGTGGCGAGCGTGGAGAGCCGCAGGAGCATCAGCCCCCGGACGACCTCCCACTCCACTTCGGCGCCCGATCCAGCGGCATGGGAGCGGACCAGGGAGCGCTGGAGTTGGCGACGCATCTCGGGCGCGATATGCCGGGTGGCGAGCGCCCCGAAACCGGTGGACACTCCATACACGGGGGTCTCACTGAGCGCGAGCTCTTCGACCACGTCGCGCGCAGATGTGATCGCCGCTTGCGCGCCCGGGCTCAGCCGGACGGGCGCACCGCCGCGCGCGACCCTCACCACGTCAGCTGTGGACAGCGGCCCGGTGCCGATCTCGACGGTGCTCGCATGCGCTCGGTTCATGGGCCTATGCAACCGCCCCGGCACGGGGTCCACCAGAGCCCTAGCCCAGCCACGTGTCTGAGATACGAGACAAAGTGTGACTGAGGCATCTCACAGGCAGATCACGCGGCAGTAGACCACTCGCCTAGACCGATCGGGCCATTTTGTCCCTGCATTGATGCCCGTCAAGACGTTGTCACTTAGTCTGGCAAGGCTTTCCTGGGGAGGGGACACAGCTGTGCGCTACAGGTTTTTGGGGACTCATTGGGGGCGGTCGCTCGCCCTCGTCTTATTGATCGGAAGCCTCGCGGGCGTTGCCGCGCCGGGCTCGCCTGCCCTCGCGGCGGCCCGGTCGAAGATGAAGATCGGGCTGAATCTGTCCGAAACCACGGCTATCCAGGGCGAGCGCGTGGCCTTCAGCGGCAAGGTCAAGAAGGCCCCTGAAGGCACCAAGATCTTCCTTCAGGAGCGCGTGGGCAGTCGGTGGGTGAAGGTGGGCAAGGGCAAGATCTCCGCCACCCACAAGTACCGCATCACCAAGCGCCCGCTCGCCGGTCTGCGCAGCTATCGCACCGTGATCAAGAAGTCGCGCAAGGTGCCTGGCGGCTTCTCCAAGACCCGCTCCCTCCGGATCTATGCCCAGTCGGCCATCGTCGCGACCGCGAGCTTCGGCGTCCCGACCGACGGGAGCAGGGCGACCATCACCGGCCGGGTGACGTCCTACGCCCCGGGTGTCAATCTGGTCCTGCAGCAGCGCTCCGGAACCCAATGGGCCGCGCTCAAGAGTGTGCCGATCGGAGCCGGCGGCTACTTCGAGACCAGCCTGCGCCCCAACACCCCGTGGCCGACCTATCGCCTGGTCAAGCCAACCGACGCCGCCTCCGGCAATGCCACGTCCGCCTCGATGAGCCCCCGGGCGATCACAACGCGGACCCTGCCTCAGGTCCCGTCGCCGACGCTGTTGCCGATCCCCGGGCCTGGTCCGATCGCGCGCTTCAAGTGGGTCACCACCGGGCCGCAGTCGCTGTCCTTCCGCCACGGCGCCGCGGCGGCTGGGCAGATCGTGATGGCGCTCTATGACCCCTCCGGCACGCGCATCCGCACCTGGGGCGCCAAGGAGGAGCGCATCAGCGTGCTCGCCGCCGGCACCTACGAAGTCGTCGTGTATGCCGATGGCGCGACCGGTTCGGTCAACTTCGTCGCCACCCCCACGCCCACCCAACGACTGACCATCAACGGCCCTTCGGTCTCGGTCAGCGCCGCCGTGGGCACCCTCCTGACGTTTGCGGCGACCGAGGGCATGATCGTGCACCTCGGTCACCCCGCCAAGTGCAACACCCACCTCTCCCCCGTGGGCGGCATCGAAGTGACTCCCCTCGTCAGCGAGCCCCGGGAGATCTGGCAGATCCCGGCGACCGGCGAGTACGAGGTGTTCCTGCCGCTCGACTGCGAGGCAACCAGCGTCTTTGCCGAGGCTCTCGACCCGATCTACGCACCGATCGACGGCCTCGGGCCCTACACCGCCCAGGCCCGCCCCTTCGAGGCCACTATGCAGACCATCGACCTCGTCGCCGGGGCGGAGATGTCGCTGACACCCACCGGGTGGATCGACACCGAGTGGGTGATCAAGGACGCGGCTGGCAACAATCTGGCGCGCAGTGGCGCGGCCGGTGACCCCTTCAACTTCGACGTCCCCGCCACCGGGAGCTACACGGCCTTCGGGATCCCGGTCGAGAACGATGCCGGGCGCATGTCTGCCGACCTCTGCACCACCCGCACCCTCGACACAACCGCCGGAACCCCCGTGACGCTCGACTCCGGCAACTGTGAAGGGCGACGCATCGTCGTTTCGCTGCCCGTGGGCGCGGGCCGGGTGCCCAACTTCGCGATCACCAACAACCTCGGACTCGACCCCGAGTTCTGCCGGCTCCGCAACGCGGCGCGCGAAGCGCTCGGTGAGTGCGGGACGACCGCGGCCACCACCAGCGGCACCTACCAGCTCGCCTTCTCCCGGATCCCGAAGATGACCAGCGCGACGGTGACCCCGTGGCTGACCAGCAGGACGACTACCCAGATCGACGGCACCGAAGTCACGGTCAATCTCACCGCGGCGAGCCAGGGTGGCTGGGTGGACTTCCAGGCGACGGCCGGCGACGTCATCGAGGTCGAGGCGACCGGAGTCGCGCTGGCGGCCCCGGCCAACTGGCTGGTGACCGTGCGGCGCGTGGACGGCAACTTCCGCCTCGACGGCTTCGGCACCGTCGATGGTCGGACCGCCACCACGGTTCCGATCACCACGACGGGGCTCTATCGCCTCGCCGTCGGAGCGAGCACCACCGGGCAGATCACCGTCCGGGTGAAGAGCACCGCGCTCAACTGACCTGCAGCCTCTGGGGGCCGCGAGCGAGCGGCATACGGACCCGGGAGTGGGTGGTCCGCATGCGTAGACCCTTGCCTCGATCGGCTCCTCAGGGACAGGGTGTGCCCTAGTCACATCAGCCTGAGGGGAGCGCCATGAGCAAGAAGAAGGCCGCGCCGAGCCAACCGCCAGCGGGCGCCGATGACGCCGTGCTCGGGCTCGAACGGGCCGCGCACCCCAAGCACTACAGCCATGGCGGGCGGCTGCGGCGCGAGTTCTACGACGTCGAGATGGAGCGTCTGCAGGAGCAGTTGGTGCTCCTGCAGTACTGGATCCAGACCCAGGGCCTGAAGGTGCTGGTGATCTTCGAGGGGCGCGGATCGGCCGGCAAGGGTGGGGTGATCAAGCGCATCACCGAGCGCACCTCCCCCCGCACGGTGCGCGTCGTGGCGCTGCCGAAGCCGACCGACAGGCAGCGCACCCAGTGGTACTTCCAGCGCTACGTCGAGCACTTGCCGGCGGCCGGCGAGATGGTCCTGTTCGACCGCAGTTGGTACAACCGCTCCAACGTCGAGTGGGTGATGGACTACTGCTCAGAGGAGGAGCATCAGGAGTTCCTGCGGACGGCGCCGGAGTTCGAGCGGATGCTAGTGCGCTCCGGGATCTTGGTGATCAAGTACTGGTTCTCGGTCTCCTACGACGAGCAGCGCAAGCGCTTTGAGGCGCGCAACGCCGAGCCGCTCAAGCGCTGGAAGCTCAGCGACATGGACCTCGCCGAGCACGAGCTCTATGTGAAGTACTCCATGGCCAAGGACACGACCTTCCAATACACCGACATCAAGCAGGCGCCTTGGTACGTCGTCCCCTCCGACGACAAGCGCGCGGCCCGGCTCAACTGCATCAACCACCTGCTCAGCCAGTTCGCCTACGTCGACGTCGCGCCCGATGTCGTCGAGCTCCCGGTGATGCGGCAGATCCCCTACGTGCGCCCTCCGCTGCACGAGCAGACGTTCGTGCCGCAACTCTTCTAGGGCATCGGCCTCCCGCGATCGCCCCGCGGCCCGGCTTATGGTGAGCCGGTGAGAGCGCTGACCCGTCGCACGCTCCTGAGCCTGGGCGGCGCGAGTGCGCTGGTCGGCGCCACGGCGGCCAGCATCGAACACGACCTGCTCCCCGGCCGGGTGCAGCTGCACGAGACGCTGGGGCTCAACGGAACCCCCGGTGCGTTCCCGACCACCGAGCCGGGTCGGGTGGACTACGGCTCGTTCCGCTCTCAGGCGCGCGGCGGCCTGGAGACCGGCTTCGCCATCGCCTACCCGCCGGGCGGACAGACCAAGTCGCTGCCCGTGGTCGTCGCCCTGCACATGCTCAAGCGCTCCCACCGGGAGCTGTTCGGCCCCAAGATGGTCCTCGACCAGTTCCTGGCCGAAGCGGTCGCCCGAGGGGCGCCGGCGTTTGCGATCGCCGCCCCCGACGGCGGCAATACCTATTGGCATCGGCGCCCCTGGGGCGAGGATGCCGGGGCGATGGTGGTCGACGAGTTCCTCCCGATGCTGGCTCGACGCGGCCTGGACACCTCGCGGATCGGACTGCTCGGCTGGTCGATGGGCGGCTACGGCGCGCTGCGGCTCGGCGGCCTACTCGGACCCGAGCGCGTGGCGGCGATCAGCGTCGCCGCCCCCGCGATCTGGAGCGACCCCGACGAGTTCTCCCCCAGCGGCTTCGCAACGGCTGAGGAGTACGCCGAGTTCACCGTCTTTGGGCAGCAGCGGCGACTGCGCGGCATACCGGTGCGGATTGATTGTGGGGAGGGCGACCCCTTCTATCGCTCCGTCCAGGCGTATGCCGAGGAGTTACGCGCCGTCGGCGGGGCCCGGAAGGTCGCGGAGTTCCAGCCGGGGGCGCACGAGCCCGGGTTCTGGCGGCGGGTGCTGCCGAGCCAGCTGGACTTCCTCTCCGGCTACCTCGCCGCCCCGATCACCAACTGACCCGCCGCGCACTAGCCCGCCGCGAATGTGTCCTTTTCAAGCACCAGGTGCCAAAAAAGGACACATTCAGCCGCCCTAGCCAGCCCGCCCTAGCCAGCCCGCCTAGCCGGCGGTCACGCGTCGCCGACGCGAAAACGCCACGAGTCCGACACCTGCAAGGAGCGACAGGACTCCCAGGAAGAGCGCGCCCGTCGTTTGGGCATCGACGCCCGTTTGGGGCAGGTTGCCGGACTCCGGCGAGGTGCCGTTGTCGGGCTCGTCGTCGGGTGAGTTGCCTTCGCTTGGGGAGACGGCCTGACACGCGGTGTTGGCGTCGCTCACGGTGTACGTCGCGGTGCCGTCATCTTGGAGTGTCCAACCTGCCGGTAGCTCCGCAGTCCATTCGCTGCCCTCTGCGAGGGCGGCGGTCACCACCAGCGAACCGTCCTCCCAAGCGCCCACGGAGTAGGTGACGCCAGCGGTCAGCGGTGGCTGGACGTCGTCGTTGTTGTCGTCGCAGATCACCTCGACGGCCGGATCCTCCGGGGAGGTCACCCCGGGGCAGGCCTCAGCCGCGTCGACGAGCGTCAGTTGGACGGTGTCGGTCTCTTCGTCATAGATCCAGCCGTCAGTCAACTGCTCCGGCCAGATGTAGCCGGGATCAAGTGATGCGCTAACAACAAGCTCCCCTTGCGTCCACGTCGATTGGGAGTAGGAAAGACCTTCGGTCTCCGGCAGCGTCACGAGGTCGTTGTCGGCTCCGCATTCCGGGGCTACCTCCGGAGCGGCTGGAGCCACCGGTATTGGGCAGGGGGTCGCTGCATCGGTCACGGTGTAGAAGCCGATGGCGCTGATGACCCGCCACCCGGTGGGAAGCGGCGTTGGCGGGACATAGCCGGGTGCCCACACCGCGCCGACGATGAGCTGGTTGTTCGCCCAGGTGCCGAGGGTGTAGGTGATGCCGGTCGTGGTCGCGAGGACGACCGTGTCGTTGTTCGCGCCACAAGTCACGGTGACGGTGGGGGCGACCGGAGTGGCGACGACAGCGCAGGGAGTGGCTTTGTCGGTGAGGGTGAAGCTGGCCCCGTTGTTGGTGAGGGTCCAGCCCGTCGGCAGTGGTGTGGGCGGGACGTAACCGGTTGCCCAGACCGCGGTCACGGTGAGCTGGTTGTTGGACCACGTGCCGGCGGTGTAGGTGATGCCGGTCGTGGTCGCGAGGACGACGGTGTCGTTGTTGGGGCCGCAAGTCGCGGTGAGCGAAGGCTCGGCGGGGGTTGCCGTCTGGTTAGCCGCCTTGATGAAGCCAAAGTCGAGGGTGTCGTCTTGAGCGGATCCGGGCGACAGAGTTTGCGAGGTCGCTGAGCCCTTGGACGAGTCGGTGGTCGGATCGCCGGCGCCGCTCACAGTCGGCGCGTAGCCCACGGGACTCTCCACGGTGACCACATAGTCGACGAACATGGCGTTGAGGTCAGGGAAGGAGTAGTTGCCCTGACTGTCGGTGAAGACCGTGAGCTGCGAGTAGGTCAGCCCGTCGCTGGTCTGCACGGGTCCACCGTCGGCGCGGGCGATGGTCAGCTTCACGTTCGGGATGCCGGGCTCATCGACGGACTGAATGCCGTCGCCGTTGGCGTCGAACCACACGAGGTTGCCGACCTGGCCGTACGGCGGCAGCGGGCGGGCGTCCGCGGCATCCTTCTTGCTGGTTTGTCCGGGGCAGGTCAACGGGTCGCCGTTGGCGTCGGTGAACGCGATCCCGGAATCGGTGCGGACGATCGGGCCACCGGAAGTCTCAGCCATGGTGTAGGAAAGGCCGAGGTCCTTCAGATAGGTCCAGGTCTCGCCGGGGTCGAGGATCTTGTCGCCGTCGGTGTCTCCGGAGAACATGTCGGCCGTGATCGCTTCGTTTCCGTCGATGGTGATCACCGTGCCGGTGCGGAAGTCCATCGACGAGGTGGTGCCCGCGGCGCTCACGGTGTCGATCCACACCTGGTACTTGTTGCGGTAGGAGTCGAACATGGTGCTGACTGGGGAGATGTCATCGGGGAGCGGCGCCGCGAAGTCGTAAGAGTCATTGCGAGGATCGTCGGGCTCGGGCGGGGTCAGGGCATTGAGGAAGCTCGCGGGAGCGCCGAACTGCGCATTGACCCAAAGATTGGGGAAGTCGGTGTCGGCGATCGACGTGCGGATGTGAATGTCCGTGACGATTTCGGGACACGTGACGTTGTCCGCCGCCCGGGCTGTGCCGGGGATCGCGAAGAGACCGGCACCGGTGATCATGGCGGCCATTGCGAAGCGGATCGACGTACTGAAGCCGGAAGGCTGCCGGCGCGCCGGACGAGCGGTGTTCAACAGAGTTCTCCTGAGGGTGCTGCGACGCAAGACACGGCCGCCGGGGGGCGGGTGCCGGTAGGTCACAGTGGGGCTGGGTCGCCAAACTCTACTTTCCGTTGAGTCCGACAGGTAAAGAACCGGAAAAGTCGCGCGAGCCGAAGATCGGCGTCACGCGTAACCGGCCGCCCCAATGTGTGGTTTTTTCGCACCAGGTGACAAAAAACAACACATTCAGCCGCCCTCGGCTCGGACGCTCAGCTAGCGGGACCCGCCCCGAGTCGCCGAGACAGCACCGCCGCGGTATCGATCACGGCCTCAATCACGGCGGCGACCGCATCGGCGCGGCCCCCGTCCTCGGCCGAGGCGAAGGTGACGGCGACTCCCGCGACCGGGTGCCGGTTGTGATCGATCACGACTGCCGCCACGCTGCGGTAGCCCGGGGTCACCTCGCCGTCCTCGGTGGCATGCCCACGCTGACGGGTGTCGACGAGCAACTGCCGCAGCGCCGACGGACTCGCGGGTCCCACCCCGTGCCGATCGACGAAGGCCGCCCGGTCGGGAAACAGCGCCCGCACCTGCGCGGGCGGCAACGCCGCCAAGATGGCTCGCCCCGAAGCCGTCAGGTGGGCGGGGAGGCGGACGCCCACATCGGTGACCAGCGGCGGCCGCCCCGGAGCGCGCTCCTCCACGACATATAGGACGTCGCGGCCGTGCAGCACCGCGAGGTGGGCGGTGTGCCCGGTGCGGTCGACCAGGGCAGCGAGCGGCCGACGCGCGATCCGCTGCAGCGGCCCCTGCCGGGCATAGCCCGAGCCCACCTCAAAGGCCGCCAC
>JBAQXA010000020.1:0-3060 GCA_049299195.1 Nocardioides sp. | reverse complement strand
GCCCCCGCACCCACCGCAGCCGCCCCAACCACCGCAAACCACCCACCCCACCCGCCCCGAGGTGGCGGTCAAGCGCGAGGGGCGCGGTAGGCTTTCGCACCAATAGATAGAATCAGGCTGGGATCGTGCAGCCGACGTCAGCGCTTCAGTGCCCGGCTCGCACGCCTGGGCAACTGCGTCTGACTCAGCGGCGCGTTCGGCCCCAACCCGGCACGACAAGACCGGCCTCATCGGCCGTGCCAGCGTCTCGTCGCATCACCGCGATGTGTCGAGGTCAGGCGAGGAGGAACCACCATGAGCGAGAGCACTGCCCATAACCCCGAGCAGGATGTCATCTGGCTGACCCAGGATGCGCACGACAAGCTCACTGAGGAGTTGGAGCACCTGCGCGGCCCGGCCCGCGCCGACGTGATCGCTCGGATCAGTGCCGCTCGCGACGAGGGTGACCTGAAGGAAAACGGCGGCTACCACGCCGCCAAAGAAGAGCAGGGCAAGCTCGAGATGCGCATCCGCCAGATCGAGGAGATGCTCCGCAAGGCCCAGGTCGGCGCCGCCGCAGACGACGGCACGGTCTCGCCCGGCTTCGTGGTCACCTACCGCTTCGAAGGCGACGACGACACCGAGACCTTCTTGCTGGGCGCCCGCGAGATCGAGGCCGACGACCTCCCCGTATTCTCCCCGCAGTCACCTCTGGGGTCGGCGATCATCGGCGCCCGCGAGGGCGACACCGTGGCGTATGTCGCACCCAACGGCAAGACGCTGCGCGTCCAGATCGTTTCCGCCAAGCCCTACACCGGCTGAGGCCGACCCCCACCCGTCAGGGATCGACGCGGTAACCCCTGTCGGTGAGGACAGCAACCAGCTTCTGGGCGTGCGCCTCGCCGCGCGTCTCCAGCTGCACACGCACCTCGACCTCATGGAGATCGAGCGCCGGCGAGATGCGTTCGTGCTCGACCTCGAGCACGTTGGCTCCCGCCGCGGCCAGCTCGGCGAGCAGGCTCGCCAACCCACCGGGCAGATCGGGGATGGTCACTCGCAGCCGGAGGTAGCGGCCGCCCGCTGCCATCCCGAAGCGGATCACCTTCCCCAGCAGCAGCGGATCGATGTTGCCTCCCGACAGCACCACGACGGCTGGGGTAGCGAAGGCAGTCGGCTCGTCGAGCAGCGCCGCAAAGGCCGCGCCACCGGCCGGCTCAACGACCTGCTTGGCCCGCTCGACCAGCGCGAGCAGCGCCCGGGCCAGCGACTCTTCGGTCACGGTCACGATGTCATCGACGAAGTCCCGCACCGCGGCGAAGGTGATGTCACCGGGCCTGCCGACAGCGATCCCGTCGGCCATCGTGCTCATCGACTCCAGTTGGATGGGCGCTCCGACCGCCAGCGAGGGCGGGTATGCCGCGGCGCCCGCCGCCTGGACCCCCACCACCCGCACATCGGGGCGCAGCGCCTTGATCGCGACGGCCATCCCCGCGAGCAGCCCACCGCCACCGCACGGAATCAGCACCGTCTTGAGATCGGGCGCCTGCTCGAGGACCTCCAGCCCACAGGTGCCTTGCCCGGCGACGATGTCGACGTGGTCGAAGGGGTGGATGAAGATCGCCCCGGTCTCCTCAGCAAACTCCCGAGCGCCAGCCAACGCGTGCTCGAGGTACTGCCCTCGAAAAACAACATCGGCGCCGTAACCTCGGGTGGCGTTGACCTTCGGTATCGGCGCGCCCTCCGGCATAAAGACCGTGGCCTTGATCCCCAGGAGTTGCGCGGAGAGCGCGACACCCTGCGCGTGGTTGCCGGCGGACGCCGCGACGACTCCCGCAGCACGCTCAGCCGCAGAGAGCCGGGCCAGCCTGACGTAGGCGCCCCGCGTCTTAAACGAGCCCGTGCGCTGCAGGTTTTCCAACTTCAGCCGCACCGGGCCTCCGGCGAGCGTGGAGAGCACCCGCGAGTTCTGCATCGGCGTCTCGATCGCGACCCCGGTGAGCACCTCACGAGCGGCCTCAACGTCGGCCAGGCTGACGCCGGACGCGCCCAGCGCAGGAGCCACCCGGCCAGCGGGCCGATCAGTCGCGCTCATGGCCCAGATCCTGCACCTCGCCGAGGCCATCGGTTACGTCACCGACGGCCAACCCGTGATCATCTGCCGCGCCAGCGCCCCCCGCGCCCCCCGCGGTCTCGGCGGCAAGCTCGCCTTCGCCGCCCGCTGAGTACGCCGCGAGGTGCTGCACCACGGCATTGGCCGCCGCCGTGAGCGGCACGGCGATCAGTGCGCCCACCACCCCTGCCGTGAGCACGCCACAGCCGATGGCGGCGATCACACCCAGCGGATGCACCGAGACCAGCCGGCCCATGAGGAACGGCTGCAACACGTGTCCCTCGATCTGCTGCACGAGGATCACCACGCCCAGCATCAACAGCGCCGTCACCGGCCCTTGGGAGACCAGGGCCACCAGGATCGCGACCGTCCCGGCGATCGTTGCGCCGATCATCGGGATGAACGCGCCCAAAAACACCAGCACACCGATAGCCAGCACGAAGGGGACCCCGAGGACCGTCGCGCCGATCATGATGCCGATCGAGTCGGCGAGCGCGACGAGCACCGTGGCCCGCACGAAGTTGGTCAGCGACACCCAAGCGACCTGGCCCGAGCCGTCGATCTGCACCCGCGCAGCGCGCGGCGTGAGCCGGACAAACCAGGCCCAGATCCGGTCGCCATCGGCGAGGAAGAAGTAGGTAGCAAAAAGCACGATGAAGAAGCCGGCGAAGACGTGTCCGATCGCGGTGCCGAAGTGCGTCACCTGCCCGATCGTGTCCGGGTTTTGGGCCCGCTCGGTGATCGCCTCGCGCGCACGCTCCAGATAGGAGTTGATCTGGGAGTCACTCGCGCCCAACGGCCCGGTCTTGAGCCACTCTTCGATGGTGGCAATGCCGTCAGCCACCGACGTGGCGAGGTCGGACGCGCCCTGGCTGATCTGGCTGCCGACGAAGGTGAGGAGCAGGCCGACCGACACCAATCCGCCGACCACCAGCACCCCAGCAGCGAGCTTGCGCGGCACTCCCCAACCG
>JBAQXA010000019.1:0-5931 GCA_049299195.1 Nocardioides sp. | reverse complement strand
GCACCCCCACATCCGGCACCCCCGCATCCAACACCGCCGCGTCCGGCACCGCTCACTCCAGCACCGCCATGAACCCTCTCGTCGCCGGAGTCGCCGGCGGCCTCGCCGGTGGGATCGTCTTCGGCCTCATGATGCAGATGATGGGCATGCTGCCGATGGTGGCTCAGCTCGTCGGCAGCTCATCGACCGGCGTCGGCTGGCTCGTCCACTTGGCCATCTCGGCCATCCTCGGTGTCGGGTATGCCGCTCTGCTCGGCGGCCGGGCCACGAGCCTCGCCACTGGCCTCGGCCTCGGTGCCGCCTGGGGCGCCGTCTGGTGGGTGCTCGGCGCGCTGCTGATCATGCCCGCCGTGCTCGGGATGCCGTTGTTCATGATGAATGCAATGACCGGCAAGAGCCTGATGGGTCACCTGATCTTTGGCGCGCTTCTCGGCGCCGTACATCAGGTTGCGTCGCAGCGACGCCCCTGAGCCAGTCTCCAAATGCCGAACTGCCGTGTGGTCACTTCGCCCGAAGGCGTCGTGACCACACGGCAGCGGTTCAGCTGAGCTGACCTCAGTGCTGGTAGGACCCGAAGTCGAAGTCGTCCAGCGCCACGGCCTGACCACCTCCGGTGTTGCCGAAGTCGTAGTCGTAGGAGTCGTAGCCGACCACCGAATAGGCCGCCGCCCGAGCCTCCTCGGTCGGCTCCACCCGGATGTTGCGGTAGCGCTCCAGACCCGTGCCGGCCGGGATCAACTTGCCGATGATCACGTTTTCCTTCAGGCCCCGCTGCGAGTCCGACCGGCCATGGATGGCCGCCTCGGTGAGCACGCGGGTGGTCTCCTGGAAGGACGCCGCCGACAGCCACGACTCGGTCGCGAGTGAGGCCTTGGTGATGCCCATGAGCACCGGACGACCCGAGGCCGGCTTGCCGCCCTCGGAGACGATCCGCCGGTTCTCCTGCTCGAAGCGGGCCCGGTCGACCAGATCCGACGGCAGCAGGTTGGTGTCACCAGACTCGATCACCGTGATCCGGCGCAGCATTTGCCGCACGATGATCTCGATGTGCTTGTCGTGGATCGACACACCCTGGCTGCGATACACCGCCTGGACTTCGTCCACGAGGTGCTCCTGAGCCTTCCGGACGCCGAGGATGCGCAGCACATCTTGCGGGTCGGGGGTGCCGACGATGATCTGCTGACCGACCTCGATGTGATCGCCATCGGCCACCAGCAGGCGCGCCCGCTTGGAGACCGGGTACTCCAGGACCTCGGAGCCATCGTCAGGGGTGACGAGGACCTTCCGCGACCGATCGGCGTCCTCGACGGTGATCCGCCCAGCCGCCTCGGAGATCGGCGAGCGACCCTTGGGCGAGCGTGCCTCAAACAACTCCACCACGCGGGGCAGACCCTGGGTGATGTCGTCGGCGGAGGCAACGCCACCGGTGTGGAAGGTACGCATGGTCAGCTGCGTGCCGGGCTCACCGATGGACTGCGCGGCGATGATGCCGACCGCCTCACCGATGTCGACCAGCTTGCCGGTGGCCAGCGACCGTCCGTAGCACTTGGCGCACGTGCCGGTCTTGGCCTCACACGTCAGGACCGACCGCACCTTGACCTCATCGATCCCGGCCGCGATCAGTTCCCCGATCCGGATGTCGCCGAGGTCCTCACCCGCACCGGCCAGCACTTCACCGGTGGTGGGGTGGACGACCTCAACCGCAGAGGTGCGGGCGTATGCCGCGGTCTCGGCGTTCTCGTGCTTGACCACGCCGTCGTCGGTGCGCTCACCGATCCGCTTGGGCAGACCGCGCTCGGTGCCGCAGTCCTCCTCGCGGATGATGACGTCCTGAGAGACGTCGACCAACCGTCGGGTGAGGTAGCCCGAGTCGGCGGTCCGCAGCGCGGTGTCCGCCAGACCCTTGCGAGCGCCGTGGGTGGAGATGAAGTACTCCAGCACCGACAGTCCCTCACGGAAGTTCGACTTGATCGGCCGCGGGATGATGTCGCCCTTCGGGTTCGCCACCAGGCCACGCATAGCGGCGACCTGACGGATCTGCATCATGTTTCCGGAGGCACCCGAGTCGACCATCATGAAGATCGGATTGCTCCGGTCGAAGGTCTGCTCCATCGCCTTGGCGACGTCGTCGGAGGCCTGGGTCCAGATCTCGATGAGCTCCTGGCGGCGCTCATCATCGGTGACCAAGCCGCGCTCGAAGTGCTTTTGCACCTTGGCTGCCTGAGCCTCATAACCCGCGAGGATCTCGGCCTTCTCGTTGGGAGTGACCACGTCGTCGATCGACACCGTGACACCCGAACGCGTGGCCCAGTGGAAGCCCGCGTCCTTCAACGCGTCCAGCGAAGCCGCGACCTCGACCTTGGTGTAGCGCTCGGCGAGATCGTTGACGATCGCACCCAGGGCCTTCTTGCCAACCTCGTAGTTGACGAAGTGGTAGTCGCCCGGGAGCGTCTCGTTGAACAAGGCCCGCCCGAGGGTGGTGTCCAGCAGCGCCGGGCCCTCCTCGAGGTCGCTATCCAGCGGCGGCACCAGGTGCGCGAACCGGATCTTGACCTTGCTCTGCAGCGCGATCTCACCGCGGTCGTAGGCCATGATCGCCTCGGCCACCGAGGAGAACACGCGCCCCTCACCGAGAGCGCCATCGCGCTCGGCGGTGAGGAAGAACAGCCCGATGATCATGTCCTGGGTAGGCATGGTGACGGGCCGGCCATCGGACGGCTTGAGGATGTTGTTGGTCGACAACATCAAGATCCGAGCCTCGGCCTGAGCCTCAGCCGACAGCGGCAGGTGCACCGCCATCTGGTCGCCGTCGAAGTCGGCGTTGAACGCCGTGCAGACGAGCGGGTGGATCTGGATCGCCTTGCCCTCGATCAGCTGCGGCTCAAAGGCCTGGATGCCGAGGCGGTGCAGCGTGGGCGCGCGGTTGAGCAGCACGGGGTGCTCGGTGATGACCTCTTCGAGGACATCCCACACGACCGGACGAGCGCGCTCGACCATCCGCTTGGCCGACTTGATGTTCTGCGCGTGCGACAGATCGACCAGGCGCTTCATCACGAACGGCTTGAAGAGCTCCAGGGCCATCTGCTTGGGCAGACCGCACTGGTGCAGCTTCAACTGCGGGCCCGACACGATCACCGAGCGGCCCGAGTAGTCGACGCGCTTGCCGAGCAGGTTCTGCCGGAAGCGGCCCTGCTTGCCCTTGAGCATGTCCGAGAGCGACTTCAGCGGCCGGTTGCCGGGGCCCGTGACCGGGCGGCCGCGACGACCGTTGTCGAAGAGGCTGTCCACGGCCTCCTGCAGCATCCGCTTCTCGTTGTTGACGATGATCTCCGGCGCACCCAGATCGAGCAGTCGCTTTAACCGGTTGTTGCGGTTGATGACGCGGCGATAGAGGTCGTTGAGATCGGAGGTCGCGAAGCGGCCACCGTCCAACTGCACCATCGGGCGCAGATCCGGCGGGATCACCGGCACCGCGTCCAGCACCATGCCCTGGGGCTTGTTGCCGGTCTTGCGGAAGGCGTCGACGACCTTGAGGCGCTTGAGAGCCCGCACCTTGCGCTGGCCCTTGCCGGTGGCAATGGTCTCGCGGAGCAGTTCGACCTCGGCCTCGATGTCGAAGGACTCCAGGCGCTTCTGGATCGCCGTAGCGCCCATGTGCCCCTCGAAGTACTTGCCGAACCAGTTCTTCATCTCGCGATAGAGCAGCTCATCGCCCATGAGATCTTGGACCTTGAGGCTCTTAAACGTGCTCCACACCTCTTCGAGGCGGTCGAGTTCACGCTGGCTGCGGTCGCGCAGCTGCTTCATCTCCCGCTCGGCGGCGTCCTTGACCTTGCGCCGGACATCAGCCTTGGCGCCTTCGGCCTCCAGCGCGCCGAGATCCTCCTCGAGCTTCTTGGCCCGCTCGTCGATCCCGGAGTCGCGTCGCTTCTCCAGCCGCTCGCGCTCCAGCCCGACCTTGTTCTCCAGGGAGGAGAGGTCACGGTGGCGGGCATCCTCATCGACGGCAGTGATCATGTATGCCGCGAAGTAGATGACCTTCTCGAGATCCTTCGGCGCGAGATCCAGCAGGTAGCCGCGCCGGCTCGGCACACCCTTGAAGTACCAGCTGTGGGTCACCGGAGCCGCGAGCTCGATGTGGCCCATGCGCTCACGGCGTACCTTCGACCGGGTCACCTCGACGCCGCAGCGCTCACAGATGATGCCCTTGAAGCGAACCCGCTTGTACTTCCCGCAGTAGCACTCCCAGTCCCGGGTGGGACCGAAGATCTTCTCGCAGAACAGGCCGTCACGCTCGGGCTTGAGCGTGCGGTAGTTGATGGTTTCCGGCTTCTTGACCTCGCCATGACTCCAGCCGCGGATGTCGTCCGCGCCGGCCAGACCGATCTGAAGCTGATCGAAGAAATTGACGTCCAACACTTCTCTAGTTCCCTCTTCCTCAGACTTCTTCGACCGAGCTGGGCTCGCGACGCGACAGGTCGATGCCTAGCTCCTCGGCAGCACGGAAGACGTCTTCCTCGGCGTCCTTCATGTCGATGGCGGTGCCGTCGGCAGACAGCACCTCGACATTCAGACACAAGGACTGCATCTCCTTGACGAGCACCTTGAACGACTCCGGAATGCCGGAGTCGGGGATGTTCTCGCCCTTGACGATCGCCTCGTAGACCTTGACTCGACCGGGGACGTCATCGGACTTGATGGTCAGCAGCTCCTGCAGTGCGTAGGCCGCACCGTAGGCCTCCATCGCCCAGACCTCCATCTCACCGAACCGCTGGCCACCGAACTGCGCCTTACCGCCGAGCGGCTGCTGGGTGATCATCGAGTAGGGGCCGGTCGACCGGGCGTGAATCTTGTCGTCCACCAAGTGGTGGAGCTTCAAGATGTACATGTAGCCCACCGACACCGGATCGGGGAACGGTTCGCCGGAGCGGCCGTCGAAGAGCAGCGCCTTGCCGTTCTCGCCGATCATCCGATTGCCGTCACGGTTGGGCAGCGTCGAGCCCAACAGTCCGGTGATCTCGTCTTCCTTGGCACCGTCGAAGACCGGGGTGGCGACGTGAGTGTCGGGGTCGGCCTGGTCGGCACCGATCTCGATCAGCCGCTTCTTCCAGTCGTCCTGACCGCTCGTGGCGTGCAGGTCGAGGTTCCAGCCCTGCTTGGCCAGCCACCCGAGGTGCAACTCGAGAATCTGGCCGATGTTCATCCGTCGCGGGACGCCCAGGGGGTTGAGGATCACGTCGACCGGGGTGCCGTCCTCCATGAACGGCATGTCCTCGATCGGCAGGATCTTCGCGATCACACCCTTGTTGCCGTGCCGGCCGGCGAGCTTGTCGCCCACCGAGATCTTGCGCTTCTGCGCGACGTAGACCCGCACGAGTTGGTTGACACCCGGGGGGAGTTCGTCGCCGTCTTCGCGATCGAAGACGCGCACGCCGATGACCGTGCCGGACTCACCGTGCGGCACCTTCATCGAAGTGTCGCGAACCTCGCGGGCCTTCTCGCCGAAGATCGCGCGCAGCAGGCGCTCCTCCGGGGTGAGCTCGGTCTCGCCCTTGGGCGTGACCTTGCCGACCAGCACGTCGCCGGGGCGAACCTCGGCGCCGATCCGGATGACGCCACGCTCGTCGAGATCGCGCAGCACCTCCTCACCGACGTTGGGGATGTCCCGGGTGATCTCCTCGGGACCCAACTTGGTGTCGCGAGCGTCGACCTCATGCTCCTCGATGTGGATGCTGGACAGCACATCGTCCTGCACCAAACGCTGGCTGAGGATGATCGCGTCCTCGTAGTTGTGACCCTCCCACGGCATGAACGCGACCAGCAGGTTCTTGCCGAGCGCGAGCTCGCCGTTCTCGGTGGCGGGGCCGTCGGCGATGACCTCGCCGGCCTCGATCCGCTCGCCCGCCTTGACGATGACGCGGTGGTTGTAGT
>JBAQXA010000018.1:0-4248 GCA_049299195.1 Nocardioides sp. | reverse complement strand
GCGACGGGTGGACCCCGCCGGGCGCCGCCCGCAGTGAGCCCGCCATCTCCATCGGCAGCGACGGGTCCTGGCGCAAGCGCACGTCGAGCGCGCCGGGGGTTTTTGCGGCGTTCCTCCCGGGCAATGACGTGCCCGACGACATGCCCCGCCATCGCGAGTGCGCCAAGGAGCAAGCCACGACCGTCCCCGACGAGAAGACGCTGATCTTCACCGGGTGTCCGGGTGGCGTCATCGTGGAGCGGGTCACCCAGGTCGACCCCGAGCGGCTGCTGTGGGTGCAGGTGCGGGCTGAGTCGAAGGCGACCGCCGAGGCGGTGCTGGCTTCGGTGAAGCTGCGCGGCTCCGAGCCGAGCTGAGGGAGCCCGCCCGCTAGCCAGCCGCGGCGACGGAGGCCCACACCGTGTTGGCCAACGACTCGAGCCCGGGGACGTCGACCGCGCGGCCGTCATACGACACCTCGACGACGGCGCTCTGGCCACCGCTGGGGTCAAACCACCGCAGCGTGCTGAAGCGGCGGCGGTTGCTCTCGGTGATGTAGGAGTAGCTCAAGATCGCGTTGGTTTCGTCGCGCTTGAGGATGGTCAGGTTGCGGATCGCGACGTCGCCGCGCAGGTCGGCGACGCGCTCGTTGAGGATGCTGGTGAGGGTGTCGCGTTGGCTGGAGACGATCTCGACCCGGAGCCGGTAGGTCTCCGACGGGACGTCGGCGGGGTACCAGCGCCACTCGGCGATCCCCAGCACCGCACGCCGCCACTCCTTCGGTGCGAGCCAGGTGTAGCGGTAGGGCGGCTGGCCCTCGGTGATGCGGGTGTAGGCCAGTTTGGTGGTCAGGGCCGGGTAGTCCGGATCCGGCGCGACCTTGATGTCGCCGGGTGCCCGCGGCGCGGCGGCCATGGGCTTCGCGGTGCCGACTTCGGTGGGTGGGTCGAGCTCCTGCCTCTGGGCCACGGCGTAGCCAGCCGCGGTGCCGACCAGGAGCATGGCGGCCCAGACGACCACCCAGCGCACCCAGACCCCCCGCATGGGTTTCACGCTATCGAATGCCGGGCTCAGTTGAGCCGCGCATAGCCAAACGAGAGCGCGGTCGCCACGCTCAGCCACGCGGCATACGGGATCAAGGCGAGGCCGAGCCACCAGACGGCCGAGGCGATCAGCCCGACCGCGACCCACGTCAGCAGCGCCGCCACGCCCAGGGCGTATGCCGCCGCCACCAGCGCGTGCGGCACGTAGAAGAGGTAGGCCCAGCCGAGTGCGGCGGCCACCGAGGCGACCACTAGGGGAAAGACGAGCGCGCTGCGCTCGGGGGCGCGCTCGGTGAGGACCACGCCGACCACGCCGAGGGCGAGGAAGTTGAGCGGCCAGATCACCCCGAAGACCCAGTCCGGTGGCTGGAACCACGGCCTGCGGAGGGCGTCATACCAACCCGGCTCGTGGCCGGTCCAGGCGTTGGCCAGCACCGCGAAGAGGAAGACCACGACGATGTAGCCGGCCGTCAGCAGGCCGGGGCGACTCATCAGACGACCCGTCGCGGCCACCAGAAGCGTTCGCCCAGCAGGAAGGCGAGCGAGGGCACCAAGATCGTGCGGACCAGCAGGGTGTCGAGGAGCACCCCGATGCAGATCACCGTGCCGAGTTGCGCCAACACCACGAGCGGCAAGACGCCGAGCACGGCGAAGACCGCGGCCAGGAGGATGCCGGCGCTGGTGATCACGCCGCCCGTGGCGGTCAGGCCCCGCAACACGCCCTCTCGGGCGGTCCGGCCGGCCGACTCCTCGGCGACGCGCGAGACCAAGAAGATGTTGTAGTCGACGCCCAGGGCGACGCCGAAGATGAAGGCCAGCAGGGGCACTCCGGCGTCGAGTCGTTCGAAGCCGAGCAGCGAGAAGATCCACCAGGCGGCGCCGAGGCTCGCCAGGAACGTGCCGGCGACGGTCGCGACCAAGATCAGGGGCGCGACCAGCGACCGCAGCAGCAGCATCAGCGCGCCCAGCACGAGCACCAAGATGATCGGGATGATCAGCAGCCGGTCGCGGTTGGTGGCGTCGTCGGCATCCATCTGCTCAGCGGTCGTGCCACCGACGTAGGTCTCCTCGAAGTCGGCCAGCTCCGCGCGGACCGCGGACACCGTCTCCATCGCCTCGTCGGAATCGCTGGCTGCGGTGGTCACGGCATCGATGCGGACGAGGGGTGAGGTGGTGTCGGCTTGGCCGGCGGTGTCCTCCTCGGCGGTCTGCTGGGCCGAACGGATGCCGGGAGTCGCGGTGACCGCTGCCAGCACGGCGGCCGGGTCGTCGCGGGTGAGCACGACCACGGGGTTGGCGGTGCCGCCGGGGAAGGATTCGGCGAGCCGCTCGCCCACACTGATCGCTTCGGGGGTCTCGAGGAACTGGTCGGCTTGGGACAGGCCGCTCTTGATCTGCAGGCTCCCGGTCGACAGCAGCGCGACCAGGAGGACGGTGCCCGCGGCGAACCAGCCCGGCCGAGCGGCCACGGCCTCGCCGATCCGGCGCCACAGCGAGCGCCCTTCGACCAACGTCTCCTGGCCGACGCGCGGGGTGAGCGGCCAGAAGATCCAGCGGCCACACAGCACCAACACGCAGGGCAGCAGGGTGAGCACCATGGCTGCCGCGATGAGTACGCCGACCGCGCAGGCTAGGCCGAGCCCGCGGAAGGACGGCACCAGCGACAACATGAGCGTCAGCAACCCGATGAAGACCGTGCCGGCACTCGAAACCACCGCTTCGAGGGTGCCGCGCAGGGCGACGCGCATCGCGGCATACCGGCTCTCGTGGGAGCGCAACTCGTCGCGATAGCGCGAGATCAGCAGCAGGGCATAGTCGGTGCCGGCGCCAAAGACGAGGACCGACAAGATGCCCGTCGTCGACTCGTCCCAGGGGGTGCCGGTCCAGTCGAGGACGCGGGTGGCGACGGTGCTGGCGAGGGCATCGGCCACGCCGACCACGCTGAGCGGCACCAGCCAGAGGAACGGGCTGCGGTAGGTGATCAGCAGCAGCAGCGCCACGATCGACGCGGTGGCGAGCAGCAGCCGGACGTCGGCGCCCTCAAAGACCGCGGCGAGATCGGCCCGGATCGCGGCCGGACCGGTGACGCCGGCTTCGACTCCGCTCGGGAGATCAGCGCTGACGTCCTTGCGGAGCTGGGTGACCTCCTCGGCGATCTCGGTGGCGTCGCTCGCGGCGATCGGCACGACCGTAATCGCGGCGGTGCCGTCTTCGGCCGGGATCAGCCGGGGGTAGCGCTCGGCCAGGGACGCGAGGGCCTCCGGGCTGAGCTTGCCGTCGTTCGCCGAGAAGAGCACGACCGCAGAGCTGCCCGAGGTCTGGGGCAGCTTCTCGGCGAGCTCGACCACTCGGGTGCTCTGCTTGCCGATCGGCAAGGAGTCGGTCGGCTGCGCCTCGCGCTCGGCCTGGCCGACACCCGCGATGATGCCGACGGCGGCGCCGAAGGCCAGCAGGGCGATCACCCACGAGCGGCCTGGCGAGACGATGAGGGAGGCGAAGCGATTCATCGGGCGGTTCATCGGGCACCTGGACCTATAGTGAAGTAGCTAAACAGGTTAATGTCTAAGTAGGTTAGTAACATGGCTAGGGATTCTGTCAAGTCGTCGGCGGCTGCTGCTGCTGGGGCTGCTTTGGCGGCTGGTGTGGGTGCGGGTGCTGGTGAGCCGCCGCCGGCGCTAACACGTGTCCAGTCCTCCGCCTCGCTCCAAGCGCTGCGCGAGCTGATCGAGGTCTCGGCGCACGTGAGCCCGTCGATTGCCCGGCGGGCAGGCTTGAGTCGTTCGGAGCTGGAGACGCTGGAAATGCTCCTGCGCGGACCCAGCGGCCCCACCGACATCGCCCGCCATCTCGACGTCACCAGCGCCGCGTCGTCCGGAATCGTCGATCGCCTGGTTGACCGCGGTCATGCCCAGCGCGTGCCGCACCCCGAAGACCGCCGCCGCGTGGAGGTGCACATCACCCCGAGCGCCCACGCCGAAGTGATCGGCCACCTGATGCCCATGTTCGAAGGCCTCGCCGACTTCGACTCGCGCCTCAGCGACGCCGACCGCGCCGTAGTAGAGCGCTACCTCCGCGACGCCATCGCCGCCATCGAGCGCCTCCTCTAACCCCGTACGTCTCCCGCGGGTTTGGCGCCACCCCTCCCGTCTCCCGCGGGGTTGAGGTCACTTTTGGGCCGATTGGAACGTTCCAAAGTGCATCAACCCAGCGGCAGACGTATGGCGGG
>JBAQXA010000017.1:0-13307 GCA_049299195.1 Nocardioides sp. | reverse complement strand
GGCCCGTTCCGGGGCCGCACGCGCGCCGAGTTGGCTGGGGTGACGCCCGAGCAAGCGCTCGACCATCCCACCTGGGCGATGGGGCCGGTGGTCACGATCAACTCAGCGACCTTGGTCAACAAGGGGCTGGAGGTGATCGAGGCCCACCTGCTCTTCGGCATCCCCTTCGATCGGATCGATGTGGTCGTCCACCCGACCTCGGTGGTGCACTCGATGGTCGAGTTCTGCGATGGCTCGACGCTGGCTCAGGCGAGCCCGCCCACGATGCTGATTCCGATCGCGCTCGGACTGGCCTGGCCAGACCGGATCGCAGACGTCGCTCCGGCCGTGGACTGGACGGCTCGCCAGACCTGGGACTTCTTCCCCCTCGACGACGACGCCTTCCCCGCCGTTGCGCTGGCCCGGCGAGCAGGCTCCGCGGGTGGCACCACACCCGCGGTCTACAACGCTGCCAACGAGGAGTGCGTGCAGGCCTTCCGCGATCACCGGCTCCCCTTCACGGGCATCGTCGACGTGGTGGCCGACGTTGTTGAGCAGGCCCTCACCGGGGACGGCGTACCCTCATCGGGAGGCGGTGCCCTCACGGTTGAAGCGGTTCTCGCCGCCGATGCGTGGGCTCGGGAGGCCGCCCGCGACCAGATCAACGGCCGGTTCGAGGGCCAGATCAAGGGGAGGATCAGCGAGTGAGCACGCTGCTGTACGTCGTCGGCGTCCTCATCTTTGTCCTCGCACTGCTCGCCTCCATCGGCCTCCACGAGTTGGGCCACCTGATTCCCGCACGTCGCTTCGGCGGCAAGGTCACGCAGTACTTCGTCGGCTTCGGACCGACCGTTTGGTCGCGCAAGATCGGGGAGACCGAGTGGGGGATTAAGGCGATCCCGCTCGGCGGCTACGTCAAGATCCTCGGCATGCTCCCGCCCGGCAAGGCGCTCGAGGGAGCGCAAGCCGGGAAGCAAGGCGATGCGGGGGAGCACGGGGAGCAGGGTGAGCCCGCCGGCGAGCGGGTCCGCCCGTCCAATACCGGCCTCTTCACCCAACTCATCGCCGACGCCCGGGCCGCGGAATGGGAGCTCGTGGGGCCCGAGGACAAGGACCGGCTCTTCTACAAACTGCCGTGGTGGCAGAAGGTCATCACGATGGCCGGCGGCCCCATGGTCAACCTCGTCATCGCCTTCTGCTGCTTCTGGGCGATCTTCGCCACGGTGGGCAATGTCGTCGGCTACGACGCCGAACCGGTTGTCGAGCGGGTGGCGCCCTGCGTCGTACCTGTGTCTCGCGAAGGCGCGGAATGCACCGAGCAGGAGCTCGCCGAGCATCCGACGCCGGCCTATGTCGCCGGGCTGAAGCCGGGGGACCGGTTCGTCTCCTTCAACGGGCAGCCGATCACGACGTGGGCCCAGATGCAGAAGTTGATTCGCGGCAACGGAGCCCAAGAAGCAACGCTCGGGGTCGAGCGCGACGGTCAACGGATCGAAGTGGCCGTCACGACGCTCGTGCAGCCGCGCCCGACCAACCCCGACGACCTGACCGAGCTCGAGCCGGTCGGCTTCCTCGGCGTCGTACCGGTCGCCGAGGCGATCATCGAGACGGGCGGGCCGGTCTACACGGCAGCACAGATGGTCAACATGACCCGGCTGGTCGTCGACTCGCTGGTGACCTTGCCGGTGAAGCTCTATCACGTCTCCTTGGCGGTGATCGGTGTCGAGGAGCGGGACGCCAACGGGCCGATGAGCCTGGTGGGCGGAGGTCGGCTTGCGGGGGAGGCGACGGCCAATGTGGAGACTTCGCTCTCCGACAAGGCGATCTTCCTGCTCTCCCTCATCGGTGGGCTCAACCTGTTCTTGGGCATGTTCAACTTCGTGCCGCTGCTGCCGCTCGATGGCGGCCACATCGCCGGCGCGCTGTTTGAAGGCGTCCGCCGAGGCTGGGCGCGACTGCGTCGTCGGCCGGATCCGGGGTATGTCGACATCGCCCGGTTGCTGCCGATCGCCTACGTCATGGCGAGCGTGCTGATCGTGATGAGCGTCATTTTGATCACCGCCGACCTCGTCGTGCCGATCGACGCCGGCCTCTAGGTCGCGGTCGCGGCTTTCGGGCGGCGAGACGACCGCCGGCGCGGCCGTGTGCGGGCCGCCCGGACCGCAGAACTTGTCCCGACGGGCGTCCCAAGATGCGCGGCGCGTCGCTGGTGAGACAGGATGTAGCCCGGCAACACGCTGGACAACGAACCCGCAGTAAACGAACCCCCGCAGCAGAACGAAGGAGTCACACGTGAAGGTCATTGAGCACTGGGTAGGCGGCGCAACGGTCGCTGGAGTCGGGACCCGGACCGCGCCGGTCTTCAACCCGGCGACGGGGGCTGAGCAGGCGACCCTTCGGCTGGCGGATGTTGCCGATGTCGACGCCGCGGTGGCTGTTGCGCGGGCAGCGCTTGTGGGTTGGTCGCAGACCTCAGTGAGCGCGCGGGCAAAGGTGCTGTTCGCCTTCCGTGAGTTGGTCAACGCCAACGCCGGGCGGCTGGCCGAGTTGATCACCGATGAGCACGGCAAAGTGCTGTCCGATGCGTTGGGTGAGGTCCAGCGGGGCCTGGAGGTCGTCGAGTTCGCGTGCGGCATACCGACGCTGCTGAAGGGCGACTACAACGACCAGGTCTCCACCGACGTCGACACCTTCTCTTATCGCTCGCCGGTGGGTGTCTGCGCCGGGATCACGCCGTTCAACTTCCCCGCGATGGTGCCGATGTGGATGTTCCCCGTCGCGATCGCGTGTGGCAACACCTTCGTCTTGAAGCCCTCGGAGCGCGACCCCTCGGCCGCGATGTTGATGGCCGAGTTGTGGCAGCAGGCCGGGCTCCCCGACGGCGTGTTCAACGTCGTCCACGGTGACAAGACCGCGGTGGACGCGCTGTTGGATCACCCCGACGTGGCGGCGATCTCGTTTGTCGGGTCGACCCCGATCGCGAAGTACATCCACGAGCGCGGCACGGCCAACGGCAAGCGGGTCCAGGCGCTCGGTGGCGCAAAGAACCACGCGATCATCCTCCCCGACGCCGATATCGACTTCGCTGCCGATCACTTGGCCGCCGCGGCGTTTGGGTCGGCGGGCGAGCGGTGCATGGCGATCTCCGCGGCGGGCGCCGTGGGTTCGGCCGGCGACGCGGTCGTCGAGGCGGTTGCCCAGCGGGCGCAGGCCGTCAAGGTGGGCTCGGGCCGGACCGCAGGCTCGGAGATGGGACCGGTGGTGACCAAGGCCGCTCAGGAGCGGATCTTGGGGCTGATCGGGACGGGCGCCGACCAGGGCGCCGATGTCCGCGTCGATGGGCGTGGGCTTCGGGTGGATGGCTTCGAGGACGGCTTCTGGGTCGGACCGACGGTGATTGACCGGGTCTCGACCGAGATGGACGTTTATCGCGAGGAAATCTTCGGCCCGGTCCTGTCCGTGGTGCGCTCGGACTCGGTCGACGAGGCGATCGCGTTGATCAACGCCAACCCCTACGGCAACGGCACCGCGATCTTCACCAACTCCGGCGAGGCCGCCCGGCGGTTCCAGCGCGGCGTACAGGTCGGGATGATCGGCATCAACGTGCCCGTCCCGGTTCCGATGGCCTACTACTCCTTCGGCGGCTGGAAGGACTCCCTCTTCGGCCAGTCCCACATCCACGGACCCGAAGGCATCGCCTTCTACACCCGCGCCAAGGTCATCACCCAGCGGTGGCCCCACGTCGACCACGAATCCGGCGCCAGCTTCCACTTCCCCACCGCGAAGTAGGGGCAGGGGGGTCGGATTCCCCGGTTGGCCGTCAAATTACCCGGCTGGCAGGCAAAACTTCCCGGGCTAAGCGCCAGTTTTGCCTGCCCAGTGGGGCTGATGTGACGGGTGGGAGCGGCGTTCGGGCGATGCCGGGGTCTTCGAGGCTGTCGCCTTAGGGACCGGAGGCCGCTCCCAAGTGCACTAACCGTGCATCGGGAGGTACGCCGCGCGGCCGCGCTGGCCGGCAGCCAACATCCTGCGCACTCGCGCGAGAGTCGGCCCGGGGTGTTCGAGGTCCCACCAACCAAACCGGATGCCGCGCCAGCCGGTGAGCTCGAAGACCGCTTGATCGCGGCGCTTCTCGCTGAGGATCATGTCCTCGATCGATCGACCTTGAGGCGGATTGAGGTACTTCCCCTTCCCGTCGAACTCGCCGTAGACGCCGTACTCGGGCCACAAGAAGTCGAGCCGAGCAATCAGGACCCCTGGCGGATCGAAGATCTCGTATTGCAGCACCGGGTCGGGGATGCCGCCGCGCTTAAACATCATCCGGGCGCGCGACTCGCCGACCGACTCCGACAACCCGTCGGCAAACCCAAGGACCAGCCGGGTCGCAAGCGTGTTCGGCCACCGGTCGTGCCGATCAAAGGCCGCCCACAGGTCGTCCTTAGTGGTCAACCCCATGTGCAACATGCAATCCGCGACGACCACACTGCGCTCGAAGCCGCAGATGGAGCACATGTCCAGCAGCGTGCGGGTCGGCGAGAGGAGCGGCACACTCGCGTGGTGCAGGACCTCGGCATCGTGGACGACCCCGTGGTGTTGGATCACGCCGGCCTCGCGTCGTCCCGAGCGGCGGTCCAGCCGGGTCAGGTGCACCTCGGCCAGGGGGATGTCCCACAGATCGACGCCGTATTCGACGCAGGCCGAGGTGTGCGACAGCGCCGCCTCGGTGTCAGCGGCGAGCAGCACCGCGCGAGAGCGGAGCCGGTGGCGCTCGAGTTCGGTGGCCGGCCACAGGTGCGCCGGGACATAAGCCCCGTGTCGGACTCGCACGAGGTCGCCGGCTCCGGTCGCACGCCGGAGAGCGCGATCGCTCCACCCATCGGCGATCGCCTCGCCGCGCGTGAACACACCCAACCTGGCCGGGTCTAGGTCATCAGTCATGAGCAGAGCCTGACGTGATCGGGGCCTCCGCGGGGTTGGTCGGCCGCAGTCTGTGGATAACCGGGGGCGGGGGTATGGCGTGGGGCACGGCGGCATACCACTTGGGCATCATCTGCCCCACCGAGCAGGCAAAACTGGCGCTTAGCCCGGGAAGTTTTGCCTGCTGGCCGGGCAATTTCGCGGCCAACCGGGGATTCCGGCAACCCCGGCTCCCCCCACTACTGTGGGGGGTATGACGGTGGGGTTGGGGATGCCGGGAGTGCCGGCGCCGGTGCTTGCGCCGCGGCGTAGGACGCGGCAGATTCAGGTCGGCAAGGTTGGGGTGGGCAGCGACCACCCGATCTCGGTGCAGTCGATGACCACGACGCTGACCGCCGATATCAATGCGACGCTTCAGCAGATCGCCGAACTCACCGCGAGTGGGTGCGACATCGTGCGGGTCGCCTGCCCGAGCCAAGATGACGCCGACGCGCTCCAGGCGATCGCGACCAAGAGTCAGATCCCGGTGATCGCCGACATCCACTTCCAGCCGAAGTATGTCTTCGCCGCCATCGATGCCGGGTGCGCCGCGGTCCGCGTCAACCCGGGCAACATCCGCAAGTTCGACGACCAGGTCAAGCAGATCGCCCAGGCCGCCAAGGAGCGCGGCACGAGCATCCGGATCGGTGTCAACGCGGGCAGCCTGGACAAGCGGCTGCTGGAGAAATACGGCAAGGCCACGCCGGAGGCTCTCGTGGAGAGTGCCGTCTGGGAGGCCAGCCTGTTTGAGGAGCACGACTTCCACGACTTCAAGATCTCGGTCAAGCACAACGACCCGGTCGTGATGGTGCGGGCCTACGAACTGCTCGCCGAGGCCGGCGACTGGCCGCTCCACCTCGGCGTCACCGAGGCCGGCCCGGCGTTCCAAGGCACGATCAAGTCCAGCGTCGCCTTTGGTGCGCTGCTCAGCCGCGGTATCGGCGACACGATTCGAGTGAGCCTGTCTGCTCCGCCGGTGGAGGAGGTGAAGGTCGGCCTGCAGATCCTGGAGAGCCTCAACCTGCGCCCCCGTCGGCTCGAGATCGTTTCCTGCCCCAGCTGCGGCCGCGCTCAGGTTGACGTCTACACCCTCGCCGAGCAGGTGACGGCCGGTCTGGAGGGCATGGAGGTCCCGCTCCGCGTCGCCGTGATGGGCTGCGTGGTCAACGGCCCCGGGGAGGCCCGCGAGGCCGACCTCGGCGTGGCCAGCGGCAACGGCAAGGGCCAGATCTTCGTCAAGGGCGAGGTCATCAAGACCGTGCCGGAGAGCCAGATCGTCGAGACCCTGATCGAAGAGGCCATGCGTCTGGCCGAGGAGATGGAGCCCGTCGAGGGCGCCCAGGCGTCGGTTTCGGTCTCCTGAGTACGCCGGCCACACCGGGCCCCCAACCCACTCCAAGCGAGCCGACTCCCAGCCAACCCACTCCAAGCCAACCCACTCCCAGCCCGGTCTGGCGCGACGGCCAGTTCCTGCGCTACCTGATCGCCCGCGGACTGTCGGGCGCCGGCACGATCATCACGCTGATCGCCCTGCCGATCCTCGTCTACCGACTCACCGATTCACCCTCCCTCACCGCGACGGTGGCCGGCCTCGAAGCGGCCCCCTACCTCTGCTTCGGACTGCTCGCCGGCGCGCTGACCGACCGGTGGAACCGACGCCGGACGATGGTCGCCGCAGACCTCGCCTCCGCCTTAGTGGTGGCGACCCTCCCGCTCGCCCACTTCCTGGGCGAGCTGACGATCCCGCACGTCTTCGCGGTCGCGTTTGTGGTGCCCTCGATCGGCGTCTTCTTCGACGGGGCCTCGTTCGGCGCCCTGCCCACCCTGGTCGGGCGCGGCCGCATCGCTGAGGCCAACTCACTGGCCTGGGGCGTGCAAAGCGGCAACGACATCATCGTGCCGAGCCTGGTCGGCATCGCCTTGGCGGCGCTCCACCCGGCGACGCTGATGATCCTCGACGCCGTCTCCTTTCTCATCTCCGCTGCGCTGCTCGCGACCATCACCCGCCCGATGTATGACGCCAGCCGCGTCATCGCGCGCCTCTCACCGGCCCAACTCGGCCGCGAGATCGCCGAGGGCGTGCGTTTCCTCTGGAGGCATCGAGGGGTCCGCACGATGACGATGATCGGCACCCTGCAATGCGTGAGCGGCGGCGGCTTCGTGGCGCTGCTCATCGTGTGGATCGACCGGCAGCTCGGCCTCGGGACTGAGGGCTGGCGCTTCGGCATCGTCTACGGCTCCTGGGCGGTCGGTGGCATCGTCGCCTCGATCCTGCTGCCGCGGCTTCTGCGCCGGCATACTGCCGCACGCATCGCCCTGCTCGCCCTCCCGCCCAGCGCGCTCCTCGGGCTGCTGATCCCGTGGGTCACCACGTGGTGGCTGGCGGGCATCACCTTGGCGGTCTGGGCGATCGCCTACGTCATGATCTTCATCAACAGCGTCTCCTACCGCCAAGAAGTCACCCCCGAGCACCTCCTCGGCCGGGTCAACACCGTGGGGCGCATGCTCTCGTGGGGCATCGGCTGGACCGGCGGCGCCTTCCTCGCCGGCTCGGTCGTGGGCACGATCGGTCTGCGGCCGACGCTCGTGGCCTTCGCCGCGGTGGGTCTGCTGTCGGTGCTCGTCGGGTGGACCTCACCGCTGCGCGCCTACGCGGCCGGGCCCGCCCGCCCACAACCGGTGGTCGATGCGCCGCACTAGGCTGCGGGCATGCTGACTACCCAGCACCGGATCCGACCCCTGCAGGTCTCCGATCTGCACGCCTTCTTGGGGTTGACCGGCCAAGACCCGGTGGTCAACGTCTTCACCGAATACCGCGCGCGAGTGACCCGACTAGAGCCGAAGTGGCTCGGTGGTGAGGTCTGGGGTCGTTTCGCTGGCGGCCAGCTGACCGGCGCCTGCCATGTCGGGGCCAACCTCGTCCCGGTCGGTGCTGATGCGAGCGCAGCTACCGAGTTCGGCGAGCGGGCGCTGGCCCAAGGGCGCGCGAGTTCGACCATCTTCGGACCGCAAGACGCCGTCCGTGAGCTGTATGCCGTGGTGGCCGACGAGTGGTCCACCCCGCGTGAGTTGCGCTGGGAGCAGCCCCACCTGGAGTTGGCGCGCACTCCGGCGGTGGCGCCCGATCCGCTCGTGCGCCTCACGACGATGCACGAGCTCAACATCCTCTATCCGAGCTGCGTGGCGATGTATACCGAAGAAGTGGGCGTCTCTCCGGAGGAGGGCAATGCCGGCCTCTATCGGGCCCGCGTCACTCAGCTCATCGCGCGCGGCTGGTCGTTCTCCCGGATCGAGCACGGGCGGGTGATCTTCAAGGCTGAGGTGGCCTGCGCAACCGACCGCGCCGCCCAGATCCAGGGCGTTTATGTGCCGCCCGATCGGCGTGGCGAGGGGATCGCCGCAGCCGGGATCGCCGCGGTGGTCCAGCACATCCAGGCGCGCATCGCTCCCGTCGCCTCGCTCTACGTCAACGACTGGAATGCGCCGGCGCGGGCGGCATACGCCCGGTGCGGGTTTGTGGAGACGGCTCGGTTCGCGACGGTTCTCTACTGACGGGTCGCCGTGGCCGGGCTGGAATAACTGCCCGCTCGCCGCTGCCGGGCTGGAATAAGTGCCCGCTCGCCGTGGCCGGGCCGGAATAAGTGCCCGCTCGCCGTGTGCGCCGCCGGCGCGGATACCCTGTGCGGCATGTCTGCCTCCCGTTCGGCGTCGGTTTTGCGCCTGTCCAGCCTGTTCGTGCGCACGCTTCGGGAGGACCCTGCCGACGCCGAGGTGCCGAGCCACAAACTGCTCGTGCGGGCCGGCTACATCCGTCGCGCCGCGCCCGGGATCTACACCTGGTTGCCCCTCGGGCTGCGCGTTTTGCGCAACATCGAGCAGATCATCCGCGACGAGATGGACGCGATGGGCGCCCAGGAGGTGCTCTTCCCGGCGCTGCTGCCCAAGGAACCCTACGACGCGACCGGCCGCTGGACCGACTACGGCAACGGCATCTTCCGGATGCAGGACCGCAAGGGTTCGGACTACCTGCTCGGCCCTACCCACGAGGAGATGTTCACGCTCCTGGTCAAGGACCTCTACTCCTCCTACAAAGACCTGCCGCTGTGGCTCTACCAGATCCAGACGAAGTACCGCGACGAGGCGCGGCCGCGTGCCGGGGTGCTCCGCGGGCGTGAGTTCGTGATGAAGGACTCCTACTCCTTCGACATCAACGACGCCGGCCTCGATGCCTCGTATGCCGCTCACCGTGAGGCCTACATCCGCATCTTCGACCGGCTCGGCTTCCGCTATGTCATCGTCCGCGCGACGGCCGGGGCGATGGGTGGGTCGAAGTCCGAGGAGTTCCTCGCGCAGGCCGAGGTGGGCGAGGACACCTATGTGCGCTGCACCCTGTGCGACTACGCCGCCAACGTCGAGGCCGTCGAGGTGCCTTCGGCCCCCGCAGTGCCCTTCGACGGGGTCCCGGCCGCCCATGCCGAGCCGACCCCGGACACGCCCACGATCGACTCGCTCGTGCAGCACCTCAACGCTGCCTATCCGCGGGCCGACCGGGCCTGGCGTGCGGCCGACACGCTCAAGAACGTCTTGGTTGTGCTCAAGCACCCCGACGGCACCCGGGAGCCGCTCGCGATCGGCGTACCCGGCGACCGAGAGGTCGACCAGCGCCGGCTCGAGGGTCAGTTGGAGCCGATCGAAGTCGAGCCGATGGATGAAGCGGACTTCGCCAAGCACCCCGCCCTGGTCAAGGGCTACATCGGCCCGGGAGTGCTGGGGGAGAAGAACGCCTCGGGCATCCGATTCCTGGTCGATCCCCGCATCAGCGAGGGCACCCGCTGGGTCACCGGCGCCGACCGCCCTGGCCACCACGCCCTCGATGTCGTGGCTGGCCGCGACTTCACGGCCGATGGCACGATCGAAGCCGCCGATGTGCGCGACGGCGACGCCTGCCCCAACTGCGCCGAGGGCACGCTCGCCTCGGCACGCGGGATCGAGATGGGGCACATCTTCCAACTCGGCAAGAAGTACGCCGAGGCGCTCGACCTCAAGGTCCTCGACGAGTCCGGCAAGCTGGTGACGGTCACCATGGGCTCCTACGGCATCGGGCCCTCCCGCGCGGTGGCAGCCATTGCCGAGAACACCCACGACGAACTCGGGCTCTGTTGGCCGCGGGAGGTCGCCCCGGCCGACATCCATCTCGTCGCGACCGGCAAGGAGGCCGAGGTCTTCGCCACGGCCGAGAAGCTCGCCACCGACCTCGCGGCGCGAGGCGTCACGGTGATCTATGACGATCGGCCGCGGGTCAGCCCGGGGGTCAAGTTCAAGGACGCCGAGCTGCTCGGCGTGCCGACGATCGTGGTCGTCGGTCGTGGCTTGGCCGATGGCGTGGTGGAGGTCAAGGACCGCGCGAGCGGAGAGCGTGAAAACGTCGCGGTGGCGGACGCCGTCGCGCATTTGAGCGCGCTCGTCGCGGGCTGACGCGATGGCGAGTGGCGTGGAGGCGGTGCTGTTCGACTGGGGCGGCACGCTGACGCAGTGGCACGACGTCGACTTCCACGCCGAGTCGCTCGCGCTCGCGCAAGCCGTCGTGCACGCCGAGCACGAGCACGGTCACGGGCACGGGCACGAGAGTGAGCGCGATCTGCTCAGCGTCGACCGGCACGCACTCGCCCAACGCCTCCACCGTGCGGGAGCCGTGATCTGGGGTCGATCGCGCGACCACCAGCGCAGCAGCACGGTGGCTGATCTCTTCGCTGAGGCCGGACTCGATCACGACCCCGATCTGCTCGCTGGCTACTACGAGTTCTGGGAGCCGCACACCTATACCGACCCCGAGGCCGCGCCCACGCTCCGCGCCCTGCGGGACCGAGGCATCAAGGTCGGGGTCCTTTCCAACACGATCTGGCCGCGCGAGTGGCACCAGGGCTTCTTTGAGCGCGACGGTGTCGCCGACCTGATCGATGCTGCGGTCTACACCAGTGAGATCCCCTGGACGAAGCCAGCCCCGGAGGCCTTCGCGGCGGCGATGGCCGCCGTCGGGGCAACGGACCCCGCTCGCTGCGTCTATGTCGGCGACCGGCTCTACGACGACATCTGGGGAGCCCACAACGCCGGCCTGCGCGCCATCCACATCCCCCACAGCGACATCCCGGCCGAGCAGATCGGGCACTCGATCGGCACACCTGATGCGGTCGCGCACCGGCTTTCAGACATCGTCAGCATTACCGACTCCTGGACCTGAAAATTCTTTCGACATCCGGTCAGATTTGCAAAGAAATGCAATTGCGGAAACCTGAGGCAACCAAATCTCCGTCCAGCAGCCGTAAGTGCGCAAAGATCCGCAGAACGCCGGGGCACCGGCGTTGCCAACCGTCGAAAGGAAAACGATGCGTCTTCCAGCACTCCTCACCCGCGCGGTGATGCTCAGCACGGCACTCGCCGTTGGTTTTGTGGGATTCGGCTCCCCAGCCCAAGCGCGAGTCGCCGACCGGTCCAGCTGTCTGATCGTGTCCGGCACCGGACAGGCGGCTGCCGCCCGTGGCGGTTCGGGCCTGGATCACCGACCGGTTGCGGCGGCTGAGCAGCGCGCCATCGCTGCCAAGACCAAGCAGATCTTGAAGCAGAGGGGGCTGTCGACCACTGCCGCGGTCGAAGCGGCCGCGGCGGGCGCGAGCGTGCCGGTCTATGTGCATGTGATGGCGGGCAAGAACGGTGCTGGCAACGTTACTGACACCCAGATCGCCCAGCAGATCGCCGTGCTCAACACCACCTATGCCGGCAACGAGGCGCCGGGCGTGGCCGCCAACACGGGCATCACCTTCACCCTGGCCGGCACCGACAGGTTCTTCAACGACACCTGGCACAAGGACCGCAAGTCGACGACCTACCGCGCCCAGACCCGTAAGGGTGGCAAGAACGCCCTGAACATGTGGTTGGTCGACTTCTCCTACCTCGGCGTGGCGACCTTCCCGTGGGACTACGCCGCCAAGCCGACCATCGATGGCATCCGCGTCCACTTCGCCTCGCTGCCGGGCGGCTCCTACACCAACTTCAACTTCGGTGAGACGGCCACCCACGAAGCCGGCCACTGGCTCGGGTTGTGGCACACCTTCCAGGGTGGCTGCACGGCGACCAACGACGAGGTCGCCGACACCCCGGCTCAGGGCAGCTCGACGGATGGCTGCCCCGCGGGTCGCGACTCGTGCACGTTGCCCGGGCTCGACCCGATCCACAATTACATGGATTACAGCTACGACACCTGCTACACCCAGTTCACGCCCGGCCAGAGCGCCAGGATCGCCACGATGTGGGCGGCCTACCGGGCCTGAGCAGGACAACCTGACTAGCGCAGCCTGACTAGCGCAGGCTGAGTAGGAAGGATTGGCTCTCCGGCCCGCCCGTGTGGTGGGCCGGCGAGCACCTGATCGGGGTGTTCTCGCCCGACGGCCGCTCCCCAAGCGCCAACCGTCCGGCGAAGACATCACGGGGAGGGGCGCCCCGCTTGTTAGCGCTCTATGCGGTCCGCGAGTTCACTGGCACCGGGGAAGTTCTCGGGGGTTGCCTGGAAGGTGAGCGCGCGGACCGCTGCTCGTTGGAGCTGGTCTGCGGCCCATCCACGGGTCGCGCCCACGCTTTGGGAGACCAGCCAGGCATACCCCTGAGCCAGGTCGGCTTCGGTCGCTGCCGCCGCCTTGCGCACCGCTTCCGGACGGGCCAGCGGCCCGGGGAGGGGATAGCTCGGTGCCGCGGGCACCGGCTGCAGGTCGGCTTCGGCCAAGGCGCCGGTGAGCTGATCACACAGCCCCCGATGCGCGGCGTAACCGGCGCTGATCGCCCCAAACAGCTCCGGCTCAGCAGCCGCCGAGGTGCGCGCTCCATAGACGCCGTAGACCCAGATTGCGGCGTGTTCGTGTGCGAGGAGCGTCTGGAACGGCTCGGCCGCACCCTGATCGATCGGGGGCAGGTCGATGGGGGCCGGCCCTTGTCCCGCGGGAGCCGCTTCGCGGGGGAAGAGCTGCCCGACCGCCGCAGCCATGCTCGCCATCGCCCGCGCGATCGCCGGGTCGGGTGCTTCGATGAGGAGACGCCGCAGCTCCGCGATCAGCTCCCGCTCGGCAGCCCGGAGCTCCTGCCCGGGGGCGCCCGCCAGCGGCGCAGTGCTGGCTGCCCCCGCGACCACTTCGGGCAGCAGGGCCGCCAGCAAGGTCTCGTGGACCCGGTGCAGCTCGATGGCCGGTGTGCACACTCCGTTGAGCCGGGGCGCTTGAGCCCGCACCTGCTCCACTCGCAGTCGGGCCCGCACGACAGCGTCGTACGCCGCTCGCGTCGTCGGGTGGCCCGGCGGGACCGTTGCCGGCGCAGGCGCGGACGGGGTG
>JBAQXA010000016.1:0-1622 GCA_049299195.1 Nocardioides sp. | reverse complement strand
ACGAGGTATCCCCCAACACCAAGCCCGGCATCAAGCCCGCGGCACGCGGACCGAGCGCTCGCGCAGCGATCGCTCGCAGCCGCTCCCGAACGGTCCCGGCCCAGCGCTGCCAGACCGGCGCCTCGCGCACAATCGTGGGCTCACTCTGCGCCACCAACCGGGCGACAACCAACCGATTCCCCGGGCCGCCAGGTGGCGGACGCACCCGCACGCGAAGGGCAAGCCGCTGCCCGGGAATCGTCTCGGGCAGCACCGACGTCGTCGCCGAGACCACCGCGTCGACCGGGCGTTGCGGATTGCCATTGACGCTGAGCACTCGCACGGGAAGCCGCACGAGCGGCGCGGACGCCGCGAACTGCGGATCACCCACCACCTGGACCACCACGAGCGGCCGCCCACTGGCGTCCCGAACGGGCGCCGACTCGGCGATCCCGACCCGAATCGCGCACGCCAACCCGGCCATCGCGGCCAGTCCACACACTGCCGCGAGCGCCAGGGCAATCGCGGAGCGACGCCGCGAGGCAATCACTCCGGTCCACATAGCGCCCGTCACCAAACAGCAGATCAGCACCACGGTGACCGACAACGGCACCAACAGCGCGAGGCCGACCACGATCCAGGCGGCGACCGCAGGTGCGGCCAAGCGCAGGTCCGCGCTGGTCACGGCCCCACGGAGACGTGATCGCGAAGCTTGGCCAAACGCGCAGGCCCGATGCCATCGACCTCGCCGAGCTGCTCCACCGACGAGAAGCCGCCGTTCTTGTCGCGCCACGCCACGATCGCCTGGGCCGTCACCGGACCGACCCCGGGCAGCGCATCCAGCTCGGCCGCTGTCGCCGTGTTGAGGTTCACCGCTCCCCCGGCCCCACCGCCAGCGGCCGCGGACCCACTCGCCCCAGCACCCGCAGGTGCTGTCGCACCCGAGGACACCACCGCGCTGCGCATCGACGCCTCCCCGTGCTCGCGGGTGCCCACGAGAATCTGGTCGCCGTCGCGCAGCACCTGAGCCAGGTTCAGGCTGAGCACATCCGCTCCGTCGCGTACCCCTCCGGCACGCTCAAGGGCCAGCGCAACCCGCGCCTGCGGCGGCAGCCGCACCAATCCGGGCCGATTCACCAGACCCACGACGCTGACAACCAGTTCTGTCGGGGCAGCGTTCACGCCACTGCTCGGCGTGGCCGACGGCTTCGATGCCGGACCCGCCGAGACCGGGAAACCGACGAGGGGCGTTACCGGTTCGCTGCGCCGGAGCAGCGTGAATCCGGCAACGACACAGGCGATCACCCCAATGCCGATCAGTACGATCGCCGCGGGCGGCAGCAGCGCGAACCGCCGCTTCGGTCCGTCCCAGTCGTCCTCCCAGTCGGGATCGCGCGACTCCGATTCCTCAAGCACCTCGGTGAAGTGCCCGGCTTCGTCATCGCGCTGCGCCCAGGTGCGGCGCCCCTCGGTGGTGTCGAGCCAGGCGGGCAGCGTCGTCGCACCCCACGGATCGGCGGCGGCCGACGACTCGTCATCGGCCGGAGGCTCGTTGCGAGGTGGCGCCTCGTCAAACTCGGTCAGATCGGGGTGATCCCCATCCCAAGCGTCCCCATCCCAGGAGTTCCTATCCCACGAATCCC
>JBAQXA010000015.1:0-7373 GCA_049299195.1 Nocardioides sp. | reverse complement strand
GGTCATCTTCGGGACCTCCTTCGGCTACATGGACCAGATGCTCGCGGTCGCAGCCAAGCACCCCGACGTGGTCTTCATGCACGCCACCGGTTACAAGACCTCCAAGAACATGGGCACCTACTTCGGCGCAGCCGAGGAGGCGCGCTACCTGTCCGGCATGGCTGCCGGGGCGGTGACCAAGACCAACAAGATCGGCTACGTTGCGGCGTTCCCGATCCCCGAGGTGATTCGCGGCATCAATGCCTTCACCCTGGGCGCGCAGAAGGTCAATCCCAAGGTTGAGGTCAACGTCGTGTGGACCTCGACTTGGTTTGACCCGACGGTCGAAAAGGAAGCGGCCCAGTCCGCGCTCAACGCTGGCGCCGACGTGGTGGCCCAGCACCAGGACACTGCAGCCGCAGGCGAGGCCGCACAGGCTGTGGGCGGCCACTGGGTGGGCTACAACGACGACATGTCCCGCTTCGCCCCCGATGCCTGGCTGACGGCCCCCATGTGGGACTGGGGCCCGTTCTACATCAAGACCGTCAAGGACGTGATGGCAGGCACCTGGAAGACCGAGCAGTACTACGGCAACATGGCCGACGGCCTGGTCAAGCTCGCTCCGATGTCGGATGCAGTTCCGGCCGACACCCAGGCAGCGATCGAGGCCGCTCAGGCCGAGATCATCGCCGGCACGCTGAAGCCGTTCACCGGCCCGATCATGAAGCAGGACGGGTCGGAGGCCTACGCCGCTGGTGCGTCGGCTTCGCTGGAAGAGCTCTTGTCGATGGACTACTTCGTCAAGGGCGTCAACGGCAGCGCCAAGGGCTCATGACCGACGGCAACCTCCCCGGGACCCCGGACCCCTTGGGGTCCCGGGGGGTTGCCCTCGCTGCCCGAGGAGTCACCAAGCGGTTCCCTGGTGTCGTCGCCAACGACTCGGTGGACTTCGAACTTCTCGCCGGTGAGGTGCACACGTTGCTCGGCGAGAACGGTGCCGGGAAATCAACACTGGCCGCCATGCTCTGCGGGCTCTACCAGCCCGACGAGGGCGTGATTGAGCGCTCGGGCGCGCCGGTCCACCTGCGCAGTCCCCGTGAAGGGCTGGCGCGAGGCATCGGCATGGTGCATCAGCACTTTCGGCTGGTGCCCAAGTTCACGGTTGCCGAAAACGTCGTGCTCGGCGACACCGCTCAGCCCTGGATGCTCAAGCGCTCGGCCATCGTCGACGAGGTGGCCCGCATCAGCGAAGAGTTCGGCCTCCCAGTCGACCCCAAGGCGCGGGTCGGAGACCTCACCGTGGGGCAACGTCAGCGGGTAGAGATCGTCAAGGTGCTCTATCGAGGCGCCGACATCTTGCTCCTCGACGAGCCCACCGCCGTGTTGACTCCCGATGAGTCGCAGACGCTGTTTCAAACGGTCCGGGCGATGACCGATCAGGGCAAGTCCGTGGTCTTCATCTCCCACAAGCTCGCCGAGGTCATGCAGGTGAGCGACCGGGTGACCGTCATGCGCGGGGGCAAGGTCACCGGCGAAGTCGCCACCAAACAGACCACCGCCTCCCAGTTGGCCGAACTCATGGTGGGGCGACCGGTCGAAATGGCGGTGCGCGCCGGCAGCGGTGCCGATGCCGCTGCGGCTCCGGCCCTGGCCGCCGAAGGCGTGCGCTGGGTGCGCGACGGACTGGCCGTGCTCGATGACGTCACCTTGTCAGTGGCCCCGGGCGAGGTCGTCGCCGTGGCGGGCGTGGCCGGCAACGGTCAGCGCGAACTGGCCTCCGTGCTCGCCGGACTGGCCACACCCACCGCTGGTGCGGTGCGCGTCTCGGGAACCGACGTCACCGGCCGCGGCGCCACCGCCGCACGCAATGCCGGCCTCGCGTTTGTGCCCGAAGACCGGTTGGGCATGGGCTTGGTCCCGGGCATGTCGCTCACCGACAACATGCTGCTGACCCGCAAGCGCGGGTTCATCGTCGACCGCAAGGCCGGCAAGAAGATGGCCGAGCAGGCCATCGCCGACTACGAAATCAAGGCTCCCGGTGTGGCCGCACAGGCTCGCGTGCTCTCGGGAGGCAACGCCCAGAAGGTGCTGTTGGCCCGCGAAGTGGGGGCCGGGGCCAAGGCCCTCATCGTGGCCTCGCCGACGCGTGGCCTCGACGTCGGTGCCGCCGAGTTCGTGCGCGAACTGCTTCACCAGGCCCGAGAGTCCGGGTGTGGCGTGCTCGTCATCAGCGAGGACCTCGACGAACTGCGCTGCTTGGCCGATCGCCTCGTGGTGCTCTATCGCGGGCGCATCGCGCTGTCTGGACCAGTCAAGGAGTTGTCGTTGGAGGAGATCGGCAAGGCGATGGCAGGTATGACGCCGCACGAGGCCACCACGCAGGGGGCAGCCGAATGAGCACCCGCATGCACCTGGCCCTCGAACGCCGAGCCAACCCCAAGTGGTGGCATGCCATTGCCGCCCCCGTGGGTGCGGTCATTGCCGCCCTGATCGTGGGCGCGATCTTCTTGGCTCTCGCCGGGTTCTCTCCCGGTGCGGTCTACAGCGCGCTGTTTGAGGCCAGCTTCACCACTGCCTACGGCATCACCGACAGCCTGGCGATCGCGACTCCGCTGATCGTCACCGCATTGGCCGCTGCGGTGGCCTTCCGAATGAACCTGTTCAACATCGGCGCCGAGGGCCAGTTGTATGCCGGCGCCATCACCGCCGCCTGGGCGGGCATCGCGGTCGCGCCCGGGCTCCCAGCCCCGGCGGCGATCGGTGCGGTGCTGCTCGCGGGAGCGGTCGGCGGGTTGCTGTTCGCCCTCCCGATGGCCGGCCTGCGGGCCTGGTTGGGGACCAACGAGATCATCACCAGCTTGATGCTCACCTTTGTCGCGCTGTATCTGATGCGCTATCTGATCTTTGGCTCGCAGTCGTATTGGCGCGATCCCGCGGTGTCGAACTTCCCGCAGGGCAAGCGCATCGATCCCGCCGCCGAACTCCCCACCTTTGGTGTCTACACCGCCGGTTGGGGACTCCTGGTTGCGATCCTGGTCGCCGTCGTCATCTGGCTGCTGCTGAAGTTCACGTCGGTTGGCTATGCCATGAACGTGGTCGGCTCGGCCCCGGACTCCGCGACCTACGCCGGGATCTCGAGCCGGCGGGTCATCTTCGGGGTGCTTCTCATGTCCGGCGCTCTCGGTGGACTCGCGGGCGGTCTTGAGGTCTCGGCGCGCTCCGGTGCGCTTGATCCCAACGGCCTAGAGCTCGGCCTTGGCTTCGCCGGCATCGTGGTCGCGGCGCTCGCCCGCTACAACCCGATCGGGATCATCTTCGTGGCGGTCTTCATGGGAGGTCTGCGCAATGCCGGCGTCGCCTTGCAGAGTCTGCCCGGTGAGCGGGTGCCGACTGAGGTCTCGCTGATGCTGCAAGGAGCGATCTTGCTGTTCGCCATTGGCGCCGAAGTCTTCGTGCGCAACCGCATCCGCGTCGTACGTGCGGCGGAGGTGACCGCATGAGTGACCTGAACACGACGGCGATCGTCCTTACCCTCGCCGCCTCGCTTGTTGCCGCGGTGCCGATCGGGCTGGCCGGCTTGGGCGAACTGCTCGCCGAGCGCTCCGGGGTGCTCAACCTCGGCGTCGAAGGCATGATGCTGCTCGGCGCCGTCACCGCGTTCCTTGTCGGCGACAAGACGGGCAGTGCCATGTTGGCCCTGGCGGTCGGTTCGCTGGCAGGTGCCGCACTGGCCGCCGTACACGCCTTCTTGTCGATCACCTTGCGGGCCAGTCAGATCGTGTCGGGGCTCTCGCTCACGATCTTTGGCACCGGCGTCGCGACCTTCATCGGCAAGTCGATTGAGGGTCAACCGCTGAAGCCGTCGCTCCCCGTCATCGGCTGGGGACCGTTGGCCGACATCCCGGTGCTCGGACCGGTGCTGTTCGACCAGGACATCATGATCTACGGCGTGGCGCTGTTGAGCGTGCTGATCTGGTTCTACCTGCATCGCACCCGCACCGGCTTGGCGCTGCGTGCAGTGGGCGAATCGCCTGCCACCGCCGACTCGATGGGCATCAACGTGACCGTGATGCGCTACTTCCACACGGTGATCGGGGGCGTGCTGGCCGGAGCGGCCGGTGCCTACCTGATCTTGCAGGTCGTGCCGTCGTGGAGCCAGGCGGGCACCACGAGTGGCCTGGGCTGGATCGCGCTTGCGCTCGTTGTCTTCGCGTCATGGGATCCGGTGCGTGTGCTGCTCGGGGCGTTCTTGTTCGGCTTCTCCCGGCAGCTCAACTTCTACTTCCAAGGCAAGGGCGTCGACATCCCGGCGGAGTTCTTGGCGATGCTGCCCTACGTCCTGGCGATCGTGGTCCTCGTCTTGTGGGGAAGCCGCGATCTCAGGCGCAACGCCGGCGCTCCTGCGGCATTGGGCCTTCCCTATGTCCGCGACGAGCGCTAGCTCGCTCCTTTTCGCACCATCCCGTCGTTCCTTCCCCCTCAGTTGACCCGAGGAGCATTGATGGAGTTTCTTCGACCTCACAGTTGGAGCGAAGCCCTGGCCATGGCCGCCGAACACCCGCAAGCGCGGGTCATCTCGGGCGGCACCGATGTCATGGTGGAGATCAATTTCGGGCACAGCCGCCCCTGGGGCCTGCTCGACCTCACCGGCATCGCGGAGCTCACCGAATGGTCCGCCGACGGCGACTTCGTCCGGATTGGGTCGGGTGTGACCTACACGCGCATCGCGCAGGAGCTTCGTACGACGGTCCCGGGGCTGGCAATGGCGTCGCGGACGGTGGGATCGCCGATGATCCGCAACCGCGGCACGGTCGCCGGCAATCTGGGAGCCGCCTCGCCCGCGGGCGACAGCCATCCGATCCTGTTGGCCACCGACGCCGTCGTCGAGGTCGAGTCGACGCGGGGGAGTCGGGAGATCGCCATCGGGGACTTCTTCACCGGCGTCAAGCGCAACGACCTCGCCGACGATGAGCTGATCGCGGCCGTGCGGGTGCCGAGACCGACCGGCCCCCAGCAGTACTCCAAGATCGGCACGCGCAACGCGATGGTGATCGCGGTGGCCGCCTTTGCGGTGGCGCTGCACCCCGACCAACGGCGCGTCGGCACCGGGATGGGATCGGTCGCGCCGACCCCGCGCCGTGCCACCGAAGCCGAGGCGTTCCTCGCGGGAGCCCTCGCCGAGGCCGATGCGTGGGACAAGCGGCCGGAGCTTCCGGCCCGGCTGGTCAGTCGCTTTGGGGAGCTCGCCGCGGCGGCGGCGTCGCCGATTGACGACGTGCGCGCCACCGCTGCCTATCGGCGGCACTCGGTCAACGTGATGGCCCGACGCACCCTGACCTGGGCCTGGACCGCCTACCGGAAGGAAAGCTGATGCGCATCGAGGTCGAAGTCAACGGCCGGGAGCTGGTGGCCGACGATGTCTGGCCCGGCGAAAGCCTGCTCTATATCCTGCGCGAGCGGATGGGCCTGCCCGGCACCAAGAACGCCTGCGAACAGGGCGAATGCGGCTCGTGCACGGTGTATCTCGACGACGTGCCGGTGTGCGCGTGCCTTGTCGCCGCCGGACAGGCGGGCGGGCGCTCGGTGCGCACTGTTGAGTCGCTGAATCCCGACGGCAGCACCGCAGCCGATGGCCAACTCCACCCGGTCCAGCGAGCCTTCATCGAGGCGGGGGCCGTGCAGTGCGGATTTTGTACGCCGGGGCTCCTCGTCGCCACCGACGACCTGCTGCGTCGCGTGCCCGAGCCCAACGACGACCAGATCCGCGAGGAGCTGGCCGGCAACCTCTGCCGCTGCACGGGTTATGAGCACATCATCGAGGCCGTCCATCGAGCCGCGGAGCTCGTCCGGGAAGGCGAGTCTCGATGAGCGGGGTCACGCCTGCGGGTGGCACCTGGGTGATCGAGGGCGCGACCATCGCCACGATGGACGCAGAGCGCACCGAATACATCGGCCACGTCGTGGTTGCTGACGGGCGGATCACGGCGGTCGGCGCCGGCGCCGCTTCCGACGAGCTTCGCAGCGCAGCCACCCTTGTCGACGGCACGGGCTGCCTGCTCACCCCCGGCCTGGTCAACACCCACCACCACCTCTATCAGTGGGCGACCCGCGGCCTAGCCGTCGATTCCACGCTGTTTGAGTGGTTGGTCGAGCTCTATCCGATCTGGGGCGGGATCGACGAAGACACCGTTCGCGCGGCCGCAACCGGCTCGCTGGGCTGGCTGGCCCGCAGTGGCTGCACGACCTCGACCGACCACCACTACGTCTTCCCGGCTGCCGGCGGTGACGTGTTGGGTGCGGAGATCGAAGCGGCCCGCACCGTGGGCCTGCGCTTCCACCCCTGCCGCGGCTCGATGGATCTCGGGAAGAGCGCGGGCGGGCTCCCGCCCGATCACGTGGTGGAGGACCGCGACGCCATCCTGGCGGCCACCGAGGCGGCCATCGCGACGCACCACGATCCGTCGTTTGACTCCATGCTGCGGATCGCGGTCGCCCCGTGTTCGCCGTTTTCGGTGACCGGCGACCTGATGCGCGAGGCCGCGGAGTTGGCGCGCAAGCATGGCGTCCGGATGCACACCCACCTCGCCGAGACCCTCGACGAAGAGGAGTTCTGCCGAGAGCGCTTCGGCGGCCGTCCGTTGGAATACATGGAGCAGTTGGGCTGGCTGGGCAACGACGTCTGGTTTGCCCACGGGATCCACTTCAACGACACCGACATCGCCACCCTGGCCTCCAGCGGCAGCGGGGTCGCTCACTGCCCGAGCTCCAATGCGCGCCTCGGCGCCGGCATCTGCCGCACCCGCGACCTGGTGGCGGCAGGAGTGCCGGTTGGTCTGGGCGTCGACGGCGCGGCCTCCAACGAGGCCGGCTCGCTGTGGGAAGAGGTCCGGCACGCGGCGCTCTTCGCTCGAGCCGTCGGTGGCCCGGGCGCGATGACCGTGCGCGAAGCCCTGCATCTGGGCACCATGGGCGGCGCGCGCGTGCTCGGTCGCGACGCCGAGATCGGCTCGATCGAGGTGGGCAAGCTGGCCGACCTGGCGTTGTGGTCCCTCGACGGGATGGGTCACCGCGATGTGGTCGACCCGGTCGCGGCACTCGTGCTCGGCCCGCAGCCGCCCATTCGGTTGCTCATGGTCGGCGGCAAGCCGGTCGTGCAGAACGACGAACTCGTCGGCATCGACGAGGACCAGACGGCCCGCGACGTCGAGGCCGCGACCAAGACGCTGCTGGAGCGCGCAGGCGTCAGCGGGGCTGCACACGGCGGGGCTGGGAGGACGGCATGAGCAACGACGGAACCTCTGTCCTGGGGGCATCTCGCGACCTCGGCAGCGCCGAACGCGGCGGCATCGGCGAGAGCCCGCAGCGCCCCGACGGCGTCCTGAAGGTGCGGGGGG
>JBAQXA010000014.1:0-1955 GCA_049299195.1 Nocardioides sp. | reverse complement strand
GTTCGGGCATGGCGCCGAGGCGGTGCTCGCGGGGCCAACCGGCCCGGTGACGCTGCTGGGCAGCTACCACCCGAGTCAGCAGAACACGTTCACCGGTCGGCTGACCGAGCCGATGTTGGATGACGTCCTGGGCCGCGCTGCGCGCCTGGCCGGTGTCATGCTTGGCTGAGCAGCCTGCCTCGCGGCCCCCGTATCCCAATCGGCAGAGGAAGTCGCCTTAAAAGCGATTCAGTCTGGGTTCGAACCCCAGCGGGGGCACCCGTCGCCGGGTCTGCCAGCGGGAACACACATGGGCGCCATTTCGTTGGGCAAGAGTCGCTAAGATCAGCGATACGAAGTGACCGCCTTCCGCGGTCGAGCGGCCTCCCAAGGAGTGAGACCAACCATGCAGAGCAATAATCCGGTGTTCCGGCGTTCCGAGCAGTTCAATGGCACGGCCAACGCCTACAACAACCCCTACGCTGCCGAGGCTCCGGCCTACGGTGATCCCGCGACCTGGGGCACCGGTACGCCGACTCGCCAGGAGCTCGGTGAGCCGATGACGATCGACTCGGTCGTCCAGAAGACCAGCATGTCGCTGGGCATCGTCATCGTGTTCGCGTTGGCGACCTGGTACCTGACCGGCGACATCCGCACCGACTCAACGGCCTTCGCGCCGCTGATGCTGGCCGTGATGGTCGGGTCGCTCGGTGCCTTTGTGCTCTCGATGGTCAACTCGTTCAAGCGGGTGGTCAGCCCCGCCCTGGTGATGGTCTTCTGCGCCTTCGAGGGCGTGGCGCTCGGCGCGCTGAGCAAGCTCTTTGACGCGCAGTTCACCGACAACGTGGTGAGCGGGGCCGTCCTCGGCACCTTCGCCGCGTTCGCCGGCACGCTCGCGGCCTACAAGTACTTCAACATCTCGGTCACCCCGAAGTTCCGCAAGTTCGTGGTGGCCGCGGTGTTCGGCATGATCGGCCTCTCGCTGATGGAGCTGGTGCTCGGCATGTTCGGCGCTCAGCTGGGCCTGTTCGGTGTCTCCAAGCTCGGCATGGTCACGGCGTTCATCGGGCTGGCGCTCGGCGTCTTCATGCTGATCATGGACTTCGACTTCGTCGAGAACGGGATCGCCGCGGGTCTGCCCGAGCGGGAGTCCTGGCGAGCCGCGTTCGCGATGACGGTCAGCCTGGTCTGGATCTACACCAACCTGCTGCGCATCCTGGCCTTCTTTAGCCAGGATTGATCCGGCGCAAGCCGCAGCCAAACGCGAGGGCCTCGGGGCAACCCGGGGCCCTCAGTGCGTCTCCACCCCAAGACCTACGTTCGCCCCGCGACACGCCGCGGCGGCGGTAGGAAACGTTGGGAACGGGGTGGGGGGCGGTGCTCGGCCTCAGTCGGCTTCGGTGGACTCTTCGTTGGCCGGGACCTCACTCGCGACGGTGGGCCTGCGGCGGCGGTGCCGCAACTCCACCCACAGGCCCCGCACCCCACGGCGTACGCCGCCCAGCTCGGTGCCGTCGAGTTCGGTGCCGGGCGTCTTGACCGCCTCCACTGCGGCGGAGACGACGGGGAGGACGCGCTCGCGTACGGCGGGGCCGGCGGGGGCGGGTTCTTCGGGGCCAAGGCCCAGCGCGGCCAGCACGCTCGGCAGCACCACCGAGGCCATCGACCGATAGCCGTCGGCAGAGGGGTGGAAGCGGTCGGGGCCGAAGAGGCGCGAGGGGTCTGCCTGGAACTCCGGCCCGAGAATCGACCCCAGCGAGACGCTGCGGCCGCCCGCTTCGACGGTGGCGATCGTCTGCGCCGCGGCCAGGCGCCGCGACCACGAGCGGGCGACCTGTCGTAGCGGTGGGGCGATCGGCTTGATCGTGCCGAGGTCGGGGCACGTGCCGACGACGACGTGGGCGCCGGCCGCAACCAAGCGGCGTACGGCCTCGGAAAGGGCGCGGACGGAGGCCGACGGTCGCACCGTGTGGGTG
>JBAQXA010000013.1:0-1590 GCA_049299195.1 Nocardioides sp. | reverse complement strand
TGCGTCAGGAAGGTGGCCGTGTCGCCGGCCACCTGGCCCGGGTCATGGTCGAGGAGCATGTGGGCGAGCTCGTGACAGATGATCGCCGTCCGGCGGGTCGGGGTCGCGTCGTCCGGGTGGACGATGTAGTCCCGCCGAGAGGTGCTGACCCACAGGCCCGAGGGGGCGTCGGCTCCGAGTGGGGCCGACATGACGTGGATGGGTCGGCCACGTTCAGCCGCGACCGCCTCGATGAGGGCATCGAGGTCTCCGTCCGCTGGCATGAGGATCTCGCCTCGGCCAACCGCCCGAGACACGGGTGATCGGCGGCCAAAGCTCGGTCCGCGCGGCCTACGTCGGAGCGTCTTCTCGGTCATCCCCTGTGTCCAGTCCCTCGAGTTGCCGGATTTGTTCCAGTATGCCCGCGAGGTGCGACAAGCTCTTCTCGCTCACTCCGTGGGCCCGGAGCATGAGCCCCTTGACCCCCGAGTCCCGCAGCGCACTGAGCGCCTCCAGCTGCTCGTTGATGGCCTGTTCTTCAGCGTCGTTGAAGAAGTAGGCAATCGGAACGCCAAATAACTGAGCCAGGCCGGCGACAAGGCGCGCGCTTGGGTTGTCCCGTCGCCCGGAGCGCAGGTGCGACAGATGGGTGCCTGACACCGTGATGCCCAGCTGGTCCAGCGCCTCGGCGGCGGAGTCGTTCGTGTAGAGCTGGCGGCCTCCCTCTCGAGGCACCGTCGCGAACAAGTGCTCCAGCTTCTCCGCAAGCCGTGGGATGCCCAAGCCCGCCATACGTCCTCCGTCGCAGTCCTCCCTGACGCGACAAACACTCTCACGTCGGCCCCGGCCCTGTCCCGTACGGCAGACACGGCGAATGTCCCCGTGTTGCGCTATGGTGCGAGCCAAGGTAACTGTAGTTATCCTCTCGGCATTGCACGGCCCGCCCCCACGCGAAACGGAGCGCACAGATGAACGCCCTCACCACGGTTCAGCACCTTGTCGGTCAGCTGCCCTTCGATGTGCCGGACCCGGGCCCCGGCACGCAGCCACCCGGGTTCGCGCAGTTCACGACGGTCCTCGGATGGGCCAAGTGGATCGCGCTGGGTGTCTGCGTCCTGGCCCTCATCATCACCGGCGCAGCGATGGCGATCGGCTCCCGTCGCGGTGACGGCGGCGAGCACCTCGGCCGTCTGGGTTACATCATGGGCGGCGTGATCATCATCAGCGCCGCCGTGGCGCTGGTCGGCTTCCTGCAGACCTGACCCGGTGGCCCGCGCTCGGCCCGTGAGCGCGCTGACCAGAGGAGCGAACTATGGACAACGACGTGAACGACGCAGGCCGTGGCCGCGGCTGGATGGTGGCAACCATCTTCCTGACGATCGTTCTGCTCGTCGGCCTGGGCGTGGTCCTCCTCGGCGGGCGCGACTCCACGCCCACCCCGCCCGTAGCAAAGCCCTCGTCGTCGCGTTCATCTACTCCTGCGCCGCCGACGACCTCGGCTCCGTCGACCACGGTGGGCGCGAGCGTCTGCGGCTTGCCTTCGGGGTCTCAGGAGATCCCCCAAGCCGGCCCCGCGGCCAAATGGGTGTCGATCGCTCAGATCTTCACGCC
>JBAQXA010000012.1:0-4511 GCA_049299195.1 Nocardioides sp. | reverse complement strand
GTCCCGGGGAACCCGGCGATGAGCACGACATCGAGCCCAGCGATGTCGATGCCGAGTTCGAGGGCATTGGTGGCCGCGAGGCCGGTGAGTCGGCCGGCCCGCAAGTCCTGCTCGATCGCGCGACGCTCCTCGGGGAGATAGCCACCGCGGTAGGCGGCGACTCGATTGCCGAGGCCGGGCGACACCTCCTCTAGGGACGCCGCCGCGCTCAGCGCGACGAACTCGGTGCCGCGCCGCGACCTGACGAAGGCCAGAGTCGGGAGCCCGTCAGCGACGAGGTCGGCGAGCAGGTCGGCGGTCTCGGCCGCCGCTGCCCGCCGGGTGGGCGCACCGTTTTCGCCCAGCGCGCCCGTGAGGGGTGGCTCCCACAGAGCCACGGTGACGGCGCCTCGCGGTGAGCCGTCGGTCGTCACTTCGATGACCGGTTCGCCGATCAGCCGGGAGGCACTGGGTCCGGGACTCGCGGCGGTCGCTGAAGCGAGCACGAAGGTGGGCCGGGCTCCGTGGAGGGCCGCCACCCGACTCACCCGCCGCAACACCTGAGCCACGTGGGCGCCAAAGACACCGCGGTAGTGGTGGCTCTCATCGACCACGACGAAGCGCAGCGTGCGCCAAAACTCCGCCCAGCGCTGATGCCCGGGCAGGAGCGAGTGGTGGAGCATGTCGGGGTTGGTCAGGACGTACTCCGCGTGCTCACGCGTCCAGTCGCGCTCCTCCCGTGAGCTATCGCCGTCGTGAGTGGCGAGGCGGACGTCGAGATCAAGGCCGAGGAGAGCGGCGTACTGATCGTGGGCCAAGGCCTTGGTGGGGGCGAGGTAGAGGGTGCTGGCGCCACGTTCGCCGCGCGGGCCTCGAGTCTGCAGCGCTGCCGTGAGCGCGGGGAGCTGGAAGGCCAGCGACTTCCCGGAGGCGGTGCCGGTGGAGAGGATGACGTGGTGCCCGGCCCACGCGAGCTCGGCGGCCTGAGTCTGGTGAGACCAGGGTTGGCCGATCCCGCGTCGCCCGAGCGCGCCGACCACCTGAGGGTGCGCCCAGCCCGGCCACGGGGAGGTCTCGGCGCCACGAGGCGGCCGCACCTCAACATGGGTCACTCGATCGCGCCGGCTTTGGCTGCTGAGGAGAGAGGACAAGGGGTCAGCCGGCACGCCTGCAGTGTGTCAAAGCGCTCCGACACTCAGACGTCGCCGCGGCCGCGGGGCGGCATACCAGGGGGGTCCGGAAATTCTGTTGCCTCAAATAGCAGCCGTCACGGTCGCAGGGCTGCCACAATCGGTCTGCCCCTTTTACTTTCAGCCTTGCCCCCGCAGTTCAATGCCACGGAGGACGCAGTGGACCTTTCCCTCTCAACGCGCGACGAAGCTGGCCGCGTGGTTGTCGACGTGGCCGGCGAGATCGACGTCTACACCGCGCCCAAGCTGCGCGAGAAACTCTCCGAGTTGGTGGCCGAGGGAGTCCACGACATCGTCCTTGATCTCGAAGCCGTCGAGTTCCTCGACTCCACCGGCCTCGGCGTGCTGGTCGGCGGGTTGAAGAAGGTGCGCGCACAAGGCGGCACCCTGCACTTGGTCTGCACGGAGGATCGTCTCCTCAAGATCTTCCAGATCACCGGTTTGTCGAAGGTCTTTGCGATCTTCGATTCGGTGGAGGCGGCTCTGCAAGGCTAAGTTGCCGGGGTGCGCTCACCCGTGCGCACCGTCCCATGAGCACCGGGGCGTCTGCCGCTGCGTAGACTCCCTGCGTTCGAAAATACGTTCGCTGCCTACGCAGCAATCCCAGGAGGAAGCATGACCGGGATCTCTCCCGTCGTCGTGTCGGTCTCCGGAGGCAATCAGACCCTGGTCGTTGTGGTCGCCGTGATCGCGCTTGGCGCGCTCGCGATGGCCGCGATGTTCCGCAATGAGGTCATGGCCGCCGGTGAAGGCACCGACAACATGAAGAACATCGCCCAGGCGGTTCAGGAAGGCGCAGCCGCCTACCTCGGCCGCCAGTTCCGCACCCTCGGCATCTTCGCGGCTATCGCGTTTGTCGTCTTGTTCTTCCTGCCCGCTGAAGGCGGCATGAACGTCAAGGTGGGCCGCTCGGTCGCCTTCCTCTTCGGCGCGGGCTTCTCGGCCGCGATCGGTTATCTCGGGATGTCGTTGGCGGTCAAGGCCAACCTGCGGGTGGCTGCGGCAGCCAACTCCGAGGGCCGCGACCCGGCGATGAATGTTGCCTTCCGCACCGGTGCTTTCGTCGGTATGGCGACCGTGGGCCTGGGCCTGCTGGGCGCCTCCGTCGTCGTGTTGGCCTACAAGGACCACGCCCCCACCGTGCTGGAGGGCTTCGGCTTCGGCGCCGCCCTGCTCGCCATGTTCATGCGTGTTGGTGGCGGCATCTTCACCAAGGCCGCCGACGTCGGCGCTGACCTGGTGGGCAAGGTCGAGAACAACATCCCCGAAGACGATCCGCGCAACGCCGCGACGATCGCCGACAACGTGGGCGACAACGTCGGTGACTGCGCCGGCATGGCTGCTGACCTCTTCGAGTCGTATGCCGTGACGCTGGTCGCCGCGCTGATCCTCGGTGCCGCCGCCTTCGGCGACAAGGGCCTGGTCTTCCCGCTCCTCGTGCCGGCAATCGGCGCGCTGACCGCCGTACTCGGCGTCTACATCACCAAGCCGCGCACCGGCGAAAATGGTCTGAAGACCATCAACCGGTCCTTCTACATCTCCGCTGCCATCGGCGCGGTGGCCTCGGTGGTCCTGTCCTACGTCTACCTGCCGGCCTCGTTCGGCGACTTCGCGGGCCTCTCGGGTGACGCCGCGGCTGCGGCGGGCGACCCTCGCCTGATCGCCTCGCTGGCCGTCGTCATCGGCGTCGTCCTGGCCGCCGCCATCTTGGCGTTGACCGGCTACTTCACCGGCACCGAGCATCGCCCGGTCCAGGAGGTCGGCGAGACCTCGCTGACCGGTGCGGCGACCGTCATCCTCTCCGGCATCTCGGTCGGCTTGGAGTCCGCTGTCTACACCGCCGTGATCTTGGCGGCTGCGGTCTTCGGCGCCTTCCTCCTCGGCGGCGCGACCGTCGGCGTCTCGCTGTTTGCGGTTGCGCTGGCCGGTTGTGGCCTGCTCACCACCGTCGGCGTCATCGTCGCGATGGACACCTTCGGCCCGGTCTCTGACAACGCGCAGGGCATTGCCGAGATGTCGGGTGACGTCTCTCCCGAGGGCGCGGCGATCCTGACCGAGCTCGACGCGGTGGGCAACACCACCAAGGCGATCACCAAGGGCATTGCCATCGCGACCGCGGTGTTGGCCGCGACCGCGCTGTTCGGCTCCTACACCACGGGTGTGGCCTCGGCGATGAAGGAAGCTGGGGCGAAGTTCGATCCCGCCGCCTTCTACGTGTACTCCCCCGACGTGCTGGTCGGCCTGCTGCTCGGCGCGGCTGTGGTCTTCCTGTTCTCCGGCCTGGCCATCAACGCTGTCGGCCGTGCCGCTGGCGCGGTGGTCTTCGAGGTTCGCCGTCAGTTCAAGGAGATCCCCGGAATCATGGAGGGCACCGGCCGTCCGGAGTACGGCAAGGTCGTCGACATCGTGACCCGCGACTCGCTCCGCGAGCTCGTCACCCCCGGCCTGTTGGCCGTCCTGTCGCCCATCGCCGTCGGCTTCGGCCTCGGCGTCGGCCCGCTGGCCGGCTTCCTTGCCGGCGCGATCGGCACTGGCACCCTGATGGCGATCTTCCTGGCCAACTCGGGCGGCGCCTGGGACAACGCCAAGAAGCTCGTCGAAGACGGCCACCACGGCGGCAAGGGCTCCGATGCCCACTCCGCCACCGTCATCGGTGACACCGTCGGTGACCCGTTCAAGGACACCGCTGGTCCGGCGATCAACCCGCTCATCAAGGTGATGAACCTGGTCTCGCTGCTTATCGCCGGCGCTGTCGTGTCGATGAGCATGGGCGAGGACCAGAACGACACCCTGCGGATCATCATCGCGCTGGTCGCGGTCGCGATCATCGTGTTCGCCGTGTGGAACTCCAAGCGCGGTGGCGGTGCCTCGATGGCCGCCCAGGCGCAGAACGCCAGCGCCTAACGCTGCACCGCGCCGTACGCCGCTCGCTGGTCGAGCGCCGTACGCCGCACCCGTCGAACGCCCCGGAGCCACCCGCCCCGGGGCGTTCGCCATTTCGTCTCCCGCGCCGTTGGAGCCACTCCCGCGGGGTTCGAACCACTCCCGCGGGGTTGGGACGGGTCAAATCTGACCTCAACGACGCGGTAGACGGTGGGGGGTGCACTAAGGGCGCGGTAGACGGTGGGGGTGAGTGGGGGGTGCTCTAGCCTGTCTCGGTGCCTAGCGAACCGGATCCGTTGCAGATCGGCCGGCTTCGGCGGGCATTGGTGGAGGCGGACTTTACGTATGCCGCCGTGGCGGACCTGCTCGGCCCCGAGGCGCATGCCGCGCTCGGCCGCAACGAGACGACGCCGGGTCGATTGCGCACCGCCGACCCCTCCGGGGTGGCCGCCCCCGCAC
>JBAQXA010000011.1:0-4345 GCA_049299195.1 Nocardioides sp. | reverse complement strand
GCTCCTCGCCGTCTGCCTCGGTGAGCTCCAGTCCGGCCCACAACACCCGCGCGCGGGACGCGTTGGGGAAGGCGCCACCGCCCGCGAGGCGCGTCTGCAGGGGACGCCGCTTGGCGGCGGCTCGCTCCAAGCGGGCCGCTAGGTCGTCGAGCACCCGCTCGGGAGCCTCCGGCAGGAAGGCGAGCGTGATGTGGAACTGCTCGGCAGACGTCCACCTAAACCGGGCCGCGGAGCGGCGGACAGCCAGGAACTCATCCAGCGCCGCCACGGCCGATTCCGGCGGGCGGAGGGCAACAAACAGCCGCATGCTCAGAGCGGATTGACGCGGCCGGGTGCGACCACGGTCCGTTCGCCGCGGAGGAAGCCCATGCCGTCGCCTGCCTCGTCGCGGTTGCTCGCCGAGCCGAGCAGGGCACGGGTGAGTTGTTGGCTCTCATCAAGCATGTCGTCGAGCGTGGACCGGACGAGGTCGTCGCTGACCGGCACGCCACCCTCGGCCGCGTCGAGCACCGCGCGCCGCGCCAACTCCTTGAAGAACGAAGCGGTCACGCCGCTCGTGCGCCCAGCCACCTCGTCGAGCAAGGGGTCACTCAGGCCGAGCTGCCCGGCATACACCAGCAGCAGTCGGCGGCGGGCCGCGCGATCTGGCTTGGGCACCTCGACGGCGAGGTCGACCCGCCCGGGGCGCTGGCTGAGGGCGGTCTCGAGGAGGTCGGGGCGGTTGGTGGTCAGCACGAAGGCGACATCGGCCTCGCTCACCAGGCCGTCGATCGCGTCGAGCAGGGTGAAGAGCAGCGGCTGCGGGCCGCCGTGGTACTCGCGATGCTCCGCGATCAGGTCGACGTCTTCCATCACAACCATCGCGGGCTGCAGCGCCTGGGCGAGTTGGGTGGCCTGCGCCACGAGCCCGAGCGCGTTGCCGGCGAGCACCACCGTCGTCACCCCCGGCAGCCGTCCCATCAGGTAGCGGACGGTGTGGGTCTTGCCGGTGCCGGGCGGGCCATAGATGAGCACGCCGCGCTTGAGGTGCTGCCCGGCCGCGAGGAGCGTCTCGCGATGACGGGCCGCGCCGGCCACATGTCGTTCGATCCGATCGAGCGCGCCCTCGGGGAGGATCACGGCGTCTGCGGCGACCTCCGGCCGCTCGAGGAACGCGATGCCGCCCGCGCTGGGGCCGTACATCTCGTCGGTGAGCCCGAAGCTCAGGACCTGACCGCGAAAGACGCTGCGCTCGACCATCACCCGGCGGATCTCGGAGAGGAGGTCTTCGCTGACAGCGCTGTCGGCGACCACCTCCAGCCCACATGCGTTGCCGTACTGCGGGTTGGCCCGGCGCTGGAGGGCTGCGACCGGGCTGCCGTGGTAGGAGAAGAGGTGGAGGCCCATGGTCGTGACCTCGCGGGAGGTGTGCGGGCCGGTTTCGACGCGTGCCCGATCGACGGCTCCTACTCGTGCACCCCAGCTGCCGCGCCGGCTGAGCAGGTCGCCCAGGGTCTGATGGTGGCGTTGGTCGCCGCCGCCGATGCCGATGATCTGACCGCCGCCGTGCGCGGCCACGATCGTCTCCATCGCGATGTCGAGGTTGACCCACTGGTGATTGGGCACGTCGAGCCGCACGGTCGCGAGCCGATCCGGCGGCATCCCGAGGTGCTCGGTGACGGCGTCAACCAGGAGCGGCTGACCATCGGCCTGTTCGGCCTGCGCATGGTCAACCACCTCGCGCATGAACTGCTGAAATGCAGTGACTACCTCCCACTCGCGTGCGTCCATCGCCCGAGGGTACCCACAACCCCCCTCCGCTGACCGGGCACTTTTTCCAGCTACGAGCTCTCTGGGGTGGAATAAGTGCCCGCTCGCGCGTTAGTTGGGGAGGGCGCGGACGATCGCTTCGACGCGGTCCTTGGCGTCGCCGAAGAGCATCCGGGAGTTGTCGCGGAAGAAGAGCGGGTTCTGGACGCCGGCATAGCCCGTGGCCATCGAGCGCTTGAAGACGATCACGTCGCGCGCCCGCCAGACCTCCAACACCGGCATGCCGGCGATCGGGGAGTTGGGTTCCTCCAGCGCCGCCGGGTTGACCGTGTCGTTGGCGCCGATGACGAGCACCACGTCGGTGTCGGGGAGATCGTCGTTGATCTCGTCCATCTCCAGCACGATGTCGTAGGGGACCCGCGCCTCAGCCAGCAGCACGTTCATGTGACCCGGCAACCGCCCGGCAACCGGGTGGATGCCGAAGCGCACGGTCACGCCCTTGGCCCGCAGCTTCGAGGTGAGATCGGCGACGGCGTACTGCGCCTGCGCGGTCGCCATGCCATAGCCCGGCGTGATGACGACCGAGCTCGCATCGGTGAGCAGCGCGGCGGTCTCCTCGGCGGAGATCTCGCGGTGCTCGCCATAGTCGCGGGCCTCGCCGACCACGCCCCCGTCGGAGCCAAAGCCGCCAGCGATGACCGAGAAGAACGACCGGTTCATGGCCTTGCACATGATGTAGGACAAGATCGCGCCGGAGGAGCCGACGAGCGAGCCGGTGATGATCAGCAGGTCGTTGTTGAGCATGAAGCCCGCGGCCGCAGCGGCCCAGCCCGAGTAGCTGTTGAGCATCGACACCACGACCGGCATGTCGCCGCCGCCGATCGCGGCCACGAGGTGGAAGCCGAGCACGAGGGCCAGCGCGGTCATCGCCAGCAGCGGGATCAACGCCGCCTTAGCGGTGGCGTGGTCGTCGGCGGTGAGGATGAACCAGCCCATCAGTGCGGCGCTGCCCACGATGATCGCGAGGTTGAGCAGGTGCCGACCGGGCAAGGCCAGCGGAGCCGACTTCATCCGAGCACTCAGCTTGAGGAAGGCGACGATGGAGCCGGTAAACGTGACCGCGCCGATGAAGACCCCGAGGAAGACCTCGACGGAGTGGATCGTGTCGCTGCCGTGGCCCCCGGAGGTCGTCGTCTCGAGGAAGCTGTTGAAGCCCACCAGCACGGCTGCGAGGCCGACGAAGCTGTGCAGGATCGCGACGAGTTCGGGCATCCCGGTCATCTCGACGGTGCGCGCTCGCCAAGCGCCGATCGCGGCGCCGACCGCCATGGCGCCCAGGATCATCGCCATCGTGATGCCCAGCGGCCGCTGGCCTTCGGGGTCGAGGGCCGTCTGCCGCGCGGCCAGAAGGAGCGTGGCCAGCAAGGCGATCGTCATCCCGACCATGCCGGCTTGATTGCCCCGCTTGGCGGTCTCGTGTTTGGACAGTCCGGCCAGCGCAGCGATGAAGCAGATGGCGGCGATAATGTAGGCCGCCTGCACCAAGCCGGGCAGCCGGTCAGAGCTCAGCAGATCGTTCACCGGTCAGTCCTTCCGGAACATCTCGAGCATGCGGAGTGTGACCAGGAAGCCGCCGAAAATGTTGATCGAGGCGACCAAGACCGCGACGACGGCCAGCCCGGAGATCAGCGGATCGGCGTTGCCGACCTGCAAAATGCCGCCCACGAGGATGATCCCGGAGATGGCGTTGGTCTCACTCATCAGCGGCGTGTGCAGCGCGTGCGCCACGTTGGAGATCACGTAGTAGCCGACGAAGACGGCCAGCGCGAAGACCGTGAAGTGCCCCAAAAATGCCGCCGGAGAGTATGCCGCCGCGAGGGCAAACAACACCGCGCCCAGCGCCGCGGCCCAGACCTTGCGGCGCGGGTCGGGTGGTGGCTGGGGGGTTCGGCTGACGGGTTCGACCGCGGCCCCCGAGCCGGCTCCCGGGCCGGCGCCACCCGGAGCGGCCGATACCTGCACCGGCGGAGGCGGCCAGAGCACCTCGCCGCCCTGAGCAACGGTGATCCCGCGCTGGATGACGTCGTCGTGGTCGAGGACCAGTTCGCCATCCTTGCCGGGGGTCAGCAGCTTCATCAGGTTGACGATGTTGGTGCCGTAGAGCTGCGAGGTCTGAGCCGCGAGCCGCCCGGCGAGGTCGGTGTAGCCGAGCAGCGTGACGCCGCCGGTTGTGACGACCATGCGGTCGGCCTCGGTCAACGCAACGTTGCCGCCGTTGGCGGCCGCCATATCGACCACGACGCTGCCGGGGCGCATCCCGGCCAGCGTCTGCTCGGTGCTCAGCAGCGGCGCGGGACGACCGGGGATGAGGGCCGTGGTGATGACGATGTCGGCGGCGCGCGCCTCCGCGTCATACATGGCCGCGGTGGCGGCCTCCTGTTCGGCGGTCATCTCCTTGGCATACCCGTCGCTGGACACCTCGGTCTCCATGTCGACCGTCACGAAGTCGGCGCCCATCGAGCGCACCTGCTCGGCGACCTCCGGGCGCACGTCGAAGGCCCGGACGATCGCGCCAAGGCTCCCGGCGGCGCCGATT
>JBAQXA010000010.1:0-5194 GCA_049299195.1 Nocardioides sp. | reverse complement strand
CCCGGCAGCGCCGCGGCGACGCCCGGGCGCGAGCCGACGGGCGCACCCAGCCGGTCCTTGAGCTCCAAGATGATGCGCTGGGCGCCCTTCTGGCCGATGCCCGGAACGCGGGTCAGGGTCTTGACGTCTTCTCCGGCCACCGCGGCGCGCAGGGCGTCGGGGCTCAGCACCGCGAGCATGGCCTGAGCCAGCTTGGGCCCGACGCCCGAGGCGGTCTGCACCATCTCAAAGACGGTCCGCTCGTCTTCATCGACGAAGCCAAACAGGGTGAGGGAGTCCTCGCGCACGATCATCGAGGTCGGCAAGGTGGCGACCTCTCCGGCGCGAAGGGTCGCCAGAGTGCCCGGCGTACACATGACTTCGAGGCCCACTCCCCCGATATCGACGACGGCACTGGTCAACGTGAGCGCGGCCACCTCGCCGCGAACGTAGGCAATCACCGGGCTCCTCCTGCTATCAGCCGACCTGTGGTCGGGACCCGACTCTGGACCCGAGTGCGAGCAACGGCGGCTTCGATGCGCGCCTGAGCGCCACCCCGCCAGATGTGCGTGATCGCCAGCGCCAAGGCATCCGCGGCGTCGGCGGGTTTGGGTGGCGCGTCGAGCCGCAGGATGCGGGTCACCATGGCACCGACCTGCGCCTTGTCGGCGCGTCCGCTGCCCGAGACTGCCGCCTTGACCTCGCTCGGGGTGTAGGTCGCGATCGGGAGGCCTGCACGCGCGGCGACCACCAAGGCAATGCCGCTGGCTTGGGCCGTGCCCATGATCGTGGAGGAGTCAGACCGGGCAAAGACGCGCTCGACCGCCACCGCCTCGGGGCGGTACTCCTCAAGCCAGGCGACGATCCCGGCCTCAATGGTCACCAGCCGCTGGGCGGTGGGCTCACTACTTGAGGTGCGCAGGACGTTGACGTCGAGCATCTTGAGCGGGCGCCCGATCGATCCCTCGACGAGACCGAGCCCACACCTGGTGAGCCCCGGGTCGATGCCCATCACCCGCATGCCTTCGCCTTTCACCGCGCTTCGTCCGAACAAGTGTTCGCACCACGCTAGCCTGCACGCCTAGCTGGAGTCGGCGGACACGCCGGGGGGAGGCGGGAAGGGGTGGCTACTCCTCGTCGAGGGCGGCGAGCACGTCGGCGGGGATGTCGGCATTGGAGAAGACGTTCTGCACGTCGTCACAGTCCTCCAAGGCATCGACCAACCGCAGGAACTTCGCCGCGCCCGCGGCATCCAGACTCACCCGCATGTCGGGCACGAACTCAGCCTCGGCGGAGTCATAGTCGAGCCCGGCCTCCTGCAGCCCGGTGCGCACCGAGACGAGATCGGAGGGGTCCGAGACGACCTCGAAGGCCTCCCCCAGGTCGTTGACCTCCTCGGCACCCGCGTCGAGCGCCGCCTCGATCACGGTGTCTTCATCGACCGAGCGCTCCGCCTGCGCCTTCGGTATGACGACCACGCCCTTGCGGTGGAACAGGAACGAGACCGACCCCGGATCGGCCAGCGAGCCACCGTTGCGTGAGGTCGCCGTGCGAACCTCCATCGCGGCCCGGTTGCGGTTGTCGGTGAGGCACTCGATCAACATCGCGACCCCGGACGGCCCGTAGCCCTCGTACATGATCGTCTGATAGTCGGCCCCGCCGGCCTCGGCCCCGGAGCCCCGCTTGACGGCCCGGTCGATGTTGTCGTTGGGGACCGAGGACTTCTTGGCCTTTTGGATCGCGTCGTAAAGCGTCGGGTTGCCGGTCGGGTCACCCCCGCCCATCTTCGCCGCGACCTCGATGTTTTTGATCAGCTTGGCGAAGAGCTTGCCGCGACGGGCGTCGACGACCGCCTTCTTGTGCTTGGTCGTAGCCCACTTGGAGTGACCGGACATGGGGTGTCCTTCCTGGGACGGGTCAGCTCGCGAGCGAGCGTCGGACGAGGTCGAGGAAGAGACCGTGCACGCGCGCATCGCGGTCGACCTCTGGATGGAACGAAGTGGCCAACAACGGGCCTTGACGAACGGCGACGATCCTACCGGCGGCCGGATGCGCCGGTGGGAGGCTCTCCAGGCGGGCCAGCACCTCGACCTGCTCCCCCACCTGCTCGACCCACGGGGCCCGGATAAAGATGCCGTGCAATCCCCCGGTCACCCCGGCGACCTGCACCTCGGTTTCGAAGGAGTCGACCTGGCGGCCGAAGGCGTTGCGGCGGACGGTGATGTCGAGGCCGCCAAAAGTCTCTTGGTCCGCCGTGCCGTCCTCGATTCGGTCGGCGAGGAGGATCATCCCCGCACACGTGCCGAAGACCGGCATACCGCGCTTGATGCGGTCGCGCAGCGGCTCGGTCAGCTCGAAGGTGCGGGCCAGCTTGCTGATGGTCGTGGACTCGCCACCGGGCAGCACGAGCCCATCGATCTCGGCGAGCTCGCTGGGTCGGCGGACGCGGATTGCGTCGACGCCCAAGTCCGCGAGCACCTGCAGGTGTTCGCGAACGTCGCCTTGCAGCGCGAGAACCCCGATGCGGACCGGGGAGTTCACCAGCCGCGCTCGGCGAGCCGATGCGGCTGCGGGATCTCGTCGACATTGATGCCCACCATGGCCTCACCCAGCCCGCGGGAGACCTTGGCGACCACGTCGGGATCGTCGAAGAACGTCGTGGCCTTGACGATCGCCTCGGCGCGCTCTGCCGGGTTGCCGGACTTGAAGATGCCCGAGCCGACGAAGACGCCCTCGGCGCCGAGCTGCATCATCATCGCGGCGTCGGCGGGGGTCGCGATGCCTCCGGCGGTGAAGAGCACGACGGGGAGCTTGCCGCTCTCGGCGACCTCCTTGACCAGCGAGTACGGCGCCTGCAACTCCTTGGCGGCGACGTAGAGCTCGTCGCCCTCCAGGCTGGCGAGCCGACGCATCTCGGCGCGGATGGTGCGCATGTGGGTCACCGCGTTGGACACGTCGCCGGTGCCAGCCTCGCCCTTGGAGCGGATCATCGCCGCACCTTCGGTGATCCGGCGCAACGCCTCGCCGAGGTTGGTCGCACCGCACACGAAGGGCACCCGGAAGGCCCACTTGTCGATGTGGTTGGCGTAGTCGGCCGGGGTGAGGACCTCGGACTCGTCGATGTAGTCGACACCGAGGGCCTGCAGGACCTGGGCCTCCGCGAAGTGGCCGATGCGGGCCTTGGCCATCACCGGGATGGAGACCGCCGCGATGATGCCGTCGATCATGTCGGGGTCGCTCATCCGCGACACGCCACCCTGGGCGCGGATGTCGGCCGGAACTCGCTCAAGGGCCATCACCGCGCAGGCTCCGGCGTCTTCGGCGATCTTGGCCTGCTCGGGGGTGACGACGTCCATGATCACGCCGCCCTTGAGCTGTTCGGCCATGCCGCGCTTGACGGTGTCGGTGCCGGTCTCGGCCGCGGCCGTCGATGCGCTGGTCATGTCGCCCTGGGAAGTCTCAGACATGCCCGACATCGTACGGCTCGGGGCTCGGTGGGCCGTAGTCGGCGAGGGCTCAGGCGGCGCGGGCCTGGCTGCGTACGGCCAAAATGCGCTGCAGCACCGTGATCGTGCTGAGGACCGCGAGCAACAACAGACCGCCGATCAGCACGCGCGGTTCGTCGAGCCACACCATGAAGAGCCCGGCGAACATGACCAAGACGAGTCGGTCGGCCCGCTCGGCGAGCCCGACCTTGGCGCTGAAGCCCACCGCCTCGGCGCGTGCGCGCACATAAGAGATCACCGAGCCGCTGATCAGGCAGTAGAGCGCGAGCCCGGCCCCCAGCGCGTCCTCACCCTTGCCGGTGTACCAGAGCACGATGCCGGCGAAGAGGGCCGCGTCGGCGACCCGATCCAGCGTGGAGTCGAGGAACGCACCAAACGCGGTGGTGTGGTCCGAAAGTCGCGCCATGGTGCCGTCGATCAGATCGCACACCGCGAAGGCCCAGATGCCGATGGTGGCCGCGAGGAAGCGACCCTCGGGGATGAGCCAGAGCGAGAGCGTGACGACCCCCGTCGTGCCGATGACAGTCACGGCATCGGGGCTGATGCGCAAGGCCAGCAGGAGCCGCGCGATGGGTGTGAAGACGGCGGTGAAGAAGGCGCGGAGCGGCTCGATCATGGTGCCCCGACTTTAGTCCGTCGTCGGGCCGTCCTGTGGCCAGGCCTGGGTGAGCAGGGCGCGGGTGTCGTCGAGGAGCTGGGGCAGCGTCCGGGTGCGGCCAATGATCGGCATGAAGCCCTGGTCCCCCAACCAGCGGGGCACCACGTGTTGGTGGAGGTGGGCGGTGATCCCGGCGCCTGCGACGGCGCCCTGGTTCATCCCCACGTTGAAGCCGTGGGCACCGGACACGCGGCGTACGACGGCCATGGCGTGCTTGGTCAGCACCGCGATCTCCGCCGCCTCACTCTCGGTGGTCTCGGTGTAGTCGGCGATGTGACGGTAGGGGCAGATCAGGAGGTGCCCCGGGGAGTAGGGATAGAGGTTGAGGACCACATAGGCCTCCTGACCGCGGTGCACGATCAGCTTCTCCTCGTCGGCCGCGCCGGGTGCGCGGCAAAACGGACACTCCGCGACGCTGCTGTCGGCGGGCTTGGACTCCCCCTGGATGTAGGCCAACCGGTGCGGCGTCCACAGCCGCTCCAGCCCGTCCGGCTCACCGGTGCTCGCGCAACTCGTCACGGGCTCAGCATCCCACTCAGCGCATCCCGCTCGCCGGACTTCGCTCTCGTCGCCCGGGGCTGGGCCGCTTCGTTTGCTGGACGCCGCCGCGACCCATGCCGTATGACGGACCCATGGCCGCCGCGACCCTCTACACGTTGTGCGGCCTCCCCGGTGCCGGCAAGACCGTGCTCGCTCGGCAACTCGCGGCGGAGCGCCGCGCGGCCCACCTCGACTCCGATGCCTGGTTGATGGCCATCGGGGCGGACCCACACGACGCCTCCCTGCGGGAGCGCTTCGAAACCATGCAGTGGCAGCACGCGCTGAGCCTGCTCAGCATCGGGACGTCGGTGATCACCGAGGACGCCGGGTGGCGGCGCGCCCGTCGGGAGCAGCGTCTCTCCGACGCCCATGGAGTCGGCGCGCGCGTCGAACTCGTGGTGTTCGAGGTGCCGTTTGACGTGCGCTGGGAGCGGGTGCGCCGACGCAACGGCGAGCCCGCCGCCGTGCCGATCAGCCGCGCCCAACTGCTCGGCTTCGAGGAGCACTGGGA
>JBAQXA010000009.1:0-10828 GCA_049299195.1 Nocardioides sp. | reverse complement strand
CCCCCCGCCCACCCCTGCCGCCCGCAGACGGCGAGGATGTCGCCGGGCTCTGCCCCCGACCGCAGCACCGGTGCCTGCTTGCACTCTCCGAGCACCGTGACGGCGATCATCACGGAGTCCGCGGTCGTCAGGTCTCCTCCAACCACGCTGGCACCCACGAGCGCGCACTCGGCGGCGAAACCTTCGGCGAACTCCAACGCCCACACAGCGGGCAGGTCGGCCGGTGCCGCCAGGCCCACCGTCAACGAATGCGCCCGGCCGCCCATCGCGTTGATGTCGGACAGATTGGCCGCAGCGGCGCGGTGGCCGACATCGGCCGCCGACATCCAGTCCCGACGGAAGTGTCGCTTCTCCACGAGCACGTCGGTGGAGACCACCACGTGGCCCGTGCGGATCCGCAAGACGGCCGCGTCGTCGCCTGGGCCAATCAAGACATGCGGCCCTTGTTCAAAGATCGGACGGAGCCGATCGATCAAGCCGAACTCGCCGAGGTCACCCATCGTCGTGTCCGGATCCATGCGCTCAGCTCCCGCCATATCCCCATCCCACCAGCCCGCGGGATCGGCTGCGACCGACACGCCCTATCGACGCGCGCAGGGGGCAGGGTAAGTTGAGTGCCGTCAGCCGCACGATTGACTTCCCGCCCGATTGACTTCAAGGAGCCCAGATGGTCGTCCAGGCCTACATCTTGATCCAGACCGATGTCGGCAAGGCCGCAGACGTCGCCAAGGCGATTGCTCAGGTCAAAGGCGTCACTCTCGCCGAGGACGTGACCGGTCCCTACGACGTGATCGTGCGCGCGGAAGCACGCAATGTCGATGAGCTCGGGAAGCTCGTCGTCTCCAAGGTGCAGAGCCTCGACGGGATCACGCGCACGCTGACCTGCCCCGTCGTTCACATCTGATTTCGCCGGCCCAGCAGAGTCGTCGGCACAGCCGCGTCGCCGGCGCACCCGCGCCATCAGCACAGCCGACTCGCCCAGCCTTCAGCGCAGGTCGGTGCTGCGCTGCAGCGCCAACCGGAGCAGCCGGTCAACTAAGGCCGGATAGTCGAGCCCTGAGGCCGCCCACATCCGGGGATACATCGAGGTCGGGGTAAACCCAGGCATCGTGTTGATCTCGTTGACGACGAGCGAGCCGTCGGGGAACAAAAAGAAGTCCACCCGCGCGAGGCCCTCGCAGTCGACCGCCTCAAACGCTCTGGCGGCCATCTCCTGCAGCCGCGCGCGCACCTCATCGGCGACCTTGGCCGGGACGTCGAGTTCGGTGTGCTCCTCGGGCAGGTACTTCGCCGCGAAGTCATAGAACTCGTGGTCGCCGCCGATGCGGATCTCGGCCGGAACGCTGGTCTCCGGGCTGCCGTCGAGGGCCTGGAGTACGCCGCACTCGACCTCGCGGGCCTCCGCAGCGAAGGCCTCGACAAGCACCTTCGGGTCGTGCCGGGTGGCCTCGGCGATGGCTGCGGCGAGGCCGGTCGGATCGTGGACCTTGGAGATGCCGATGCTCGAACCGCCGCGGGCGGGCTTGACGAAGACCGGGTAGCCGAGGCTTGCGACTTCCGCGTGAACTCCGATCTGATCACGCGCCCAGCGGCGCGCGGTGACGGTGACCGACGGCATGACAGGCAGCCCGGCAGCACGCAGCGCATTCTTCATGTGGGCCTTGTCCATGCTGACCGCCGACGCCAACACCCCGGCGCCGACATAGCGCACGCCGGCCATTTCGAGCATCCCCTGGATCGTGCCGTCCTCTCCCCACGGGCCGTGGAGGAGCGGAAAGACAACGTCAACCTCGCCGAGCTCGCGCGGGGGTCGGGTCGGATCGCTGACCACGAGGCTCGACCCCGCGGCACTGCGGGCGAAGGCAACACCTGGCCCGTCTGGGTCGACGCTGGGGAGGGCGTCGGGGCCGGTGATGCGAAGTCGGTCGGCGTCTCCGGACTCCAAGACCCAGCGACCGTCCGTTGCGATTCCGATGGGCACCACGTCATACCGCTCGCGGTCGATGGCTTGGAGCACGCTGCCCGCGGTCACGCACGAAATGGCGTGCTCGCTGCTTCGACCCCCGAAGACCACCGCCACCCGCGGCTTGCGTGCGCTCGGCTCATTCATCGCGCCCGACCCTACCGGCCTAGGGTGTGTGCATGGCTCACGACCCGAAGACGGGCTCCCACCACTGGTCAGCGGACACCATCGCGGTGACCGCTGGACGTCCGCCGCGGGTGCCGGACGCACCGCTTAATGCACCGATCGAGATGGCCTCGACCTTCGTCCAGGGCGGCGACGTCGGCTACGGCCGCTTTGGCAACGCGTCCTGGTCGGCGCTCGAAGAGGTCCTCGGGGCGCTTGAGGGCGGGCAGTGCTTGACCTATGCGTCCGGGATGGCGGCCGTGCATGCGCTGCTGGATCTGGTGGCTACAGGCGAGAAGGTCGTGGCGGCTCGGCACACCTACAACGGCGTGACCACCGCGCTGGCCGACTTGGAGGCTCGCGGGCGGGTACGCCGGGAGCTCGTCGACGCGACGAATGTCGACGAGTGGCGCGCGGCCTCGGAGGATGCGGCCCTGGTGTGGTTGGAGTCGCCGACCAACCCGGCCTTGGAGATCGTCGACCTGCCCGCCGTGATCGCCGCCGCCCAGGAGGCCGGTGCGCGGGTCGTGGTGGACAACACGTTTGCCACTCCCCTGCTGCAGCAGCCACTCGCGCTGGGTGCCGACGTCGTCCTCCACTCGGCGACGAAGTACCTCGCCGGGCATAGCGACGTCCTTATGGGCGCCATCGCCACCGCCGACCCGGAGTTGTATGCCGTGCTCAAAGGTCGCCGCGACCTGTCCGGGGCAGTGCCCGGCCCGTTTGAGGCGTGGCTGACGCTGCGGGGGCTGCGCACCTTGCCGGTGCGCCTCGAGCGAGCCCAGCAGACCGCGACCGATCTCGCGCAACGACTCTCCGCGCACCCCGCGGTTGAGCAGACTCGCTATCCCGGGTTTGGCGGCATCATCTCCATCGTGCTGCCCGACGCGGCCAGAGCAGATGCCTTCGTCGCCGCCACCCACTTGTGGGTCCCCGCCACGAGCCTGGGCGGCGTCGAGTCCACCCTCGAACGCCGCCGCCGCTGGCGCACCGAGCCCAGCAGCATCCCCGAGGGTCTGGTGCGCCTCTCTGTCGGTCTGGAATCCCCCGACGATCTTTGGGCGGACCTCGACCAGGCGCTCAGCCTTATCTGAGCAGAAGCAGCCACTCCGTCGCGCGGCGGTCAGACCTTGTGCACGCGCAAGGCAGGGTGCGCGGCCGAGATTCGCTCGAAGTCGTCGTCTTGGGTCACTACCGCAAGCCCGTGCACGACTGCGGTGGCCGCAATCAGGGCGTCAGTCAGTCTCACCGTCCGGTGGATCCCGGCTTGACGACAGTCGACGACTAGGCGCGCCCACGCGCTCATCACCGGCTCCGTCACCGGGATCGGGTCGGCTGCCCTGGCCAGGGCAAGCGTCTCAGCTCGCCGCGCCCGCACGTCATCGTCTACTGCCGCGAGCACGCCAAGCTCAAGTTCCCCGATCGTGACGACCGAGACCGCCACCCGATCGGGCAGGTCGGCAACTGGCCGGCCCGTCTCACGCGCGATGAAGATCGAGGTATCAAGAAGCCCTGAGCTCATAGATCGGCCAGCGTCTGGCCCGCGAGCTCATCGAGGTCTCTCCGCAGCGCGGAGTCAGCGGAGCGCACCATCAGCTGTTCGGCCAGGCTCGCTCCCGAGAGCCAGCGGCGGCGTTCGCCGTGAGGCACGATGTCAGCGACCGGCTCACCCCGCACGGTGAGAGTGATCCGCTCGCCCGCCCGCAGGGCATCGATGACCTTCGCGGTGTCGTTGCGAAGGTCTCTCACTCCCACGTCCATGTGCGACAGCGTAGCACCAGCGCCCCTAGAGCCTCAGCCCAGGAACTCGGCCACGCCGGTCAGCAGGCGGTCGACCTCGTCCTCGGTCGTGTACGGCGCAAGTCCCGCACGCAGCGCGTCCTGCACCCCCAGGCGCAACCCGGCCTGGTGGGCATAGAAGGTGCCCGCCGGTGCGTGCACCTGCCGGGCGGCGAGGTGATCGGCGGCGGCGAGGCCGTCTCGTCCGGGGAGGCTAAAGAGCACTGTCGGCGTACGCCGCTCCGCCAGCGAGTGCCGCACCACGGCGTCGCCGAGGGCGTCCAGCCCCGACTCCAGCCTGGTCCGCAGACCCTGCTCATGGGCGTGGATGGCCGCGAAACTCGCGCGGAGCCGTTCGCGCCGGTTCTGCCCCTCACCGGGTGCCAACGCCGCGAGGAAGTCCACGGCAGCCGTGGCGCCCGCCATCACTTCATAGGGCAGGGTGCCGAACTCGAAGCGCTCGGGGACCTCATCGGTGCTCGGCGCCAGCTTGTCGGGGCGCAACCTCTCCAGCACCTCCGGCCGCCCGGCCAGCACCGCGCAGTGAGGGCCGAGGAACTTGTAGGGCGAGCACACCAGGAGGTCCGCCCCCAGCGCCTCGATGTCGACCAACTCGTGCGCGGCGTAGTGCACCGCGTCCACATAGACCACCGCGCCCTGCGCGCGCGCCTGGACCGCGATCTGCGCCACCCGAGGCTGGGTCCCCAACAGATTGGAGGCGGCCGTGATCGCGACCGCACGCGTGCGGGGACCGATGGCAGCGTCGACGCTTGCGCCGTCCAACTCCGCCGTGTCCGGGTCGAAATCGATCCAGCGAACCGTCACCCCGCGCGCCGCGGCCGCCTGCAGCCAGGGCGAGACATTGGAGTCGTGGTCAAGTCGGGTCACGACGATCTCATCCCCCGCCGCCCACTCCTTGGCCAAGTGCCGCGAGAAGTCATAGGTCAGCTGGGTGGCACTGCGGCCATAGACAATCGCGTCTGGGCTGGCGCCCAGCAGATCGGCGTATGCCGCGCGGAAGTCCGCGACCACATCATCGGCGTTCTGCTCCGACTGGGTGAGCGTCCCGCGGTTGGAGAGCGGCCCCATCAAGGTGTCCGCCATCCGCTGCGCGACCACCCGGGGAGTCTGGGTCCCCCCTGGGCCGTCGAAGTGGGCCAGGCCGGAGGTCAGCGAGGGGAACTCTGCGCGGAGTGCGTCGAGGTCGTAGCTCATCGGCATACCTTCTGGATCGAGTGGGGGCGAGGGAGGGACGGGCAGGGGCAGCCGGAGGGGCTCAGTCCGCCTCGTCCTTTGCGTCCTTCGCGATAAACGCCTCCATCATCTGCGGCGCCGTGATCTTGCCGGCCACGACCGCGTCGACATACTGCGCGATGGGCGCATAAACGCCGTGTTGCGTCGCGAGGGCAAACAGGGAGGAGCAGGACTTCGCGCCCTCGGCGACCTGGCGGGTCGAGGCGTAGATCTCCTCGGTCGTGAGCCCGCGGCCGAGCTTCTCACCGAAGGTGCGGTTGCGCGAGAGCGGCGAGGAGCAGGTCGCCACCAGGTCGCCGAGCCCGGCCAGCCCCATCAGTGTCATCGGGTTCGCGCCGAGCGCGGTGGCCAGCCTCGCGGTCTCCGCCAGGCCACGAGTGATCACCGACGCGGTGGTGTTGTCACCGAAGCCCAGCCCGACCGCCATACCGACCGAGAGCGCCACGACGTTCTTGTAGGCGCCACCCAGCTCGCACCCGATCACGTCGGTGCTGCTGTAGGGGCGGAACGCCCGGCAATGCATCAGGCCGCGCAGGCGCCGCGAGACGCCTTCGTCGGCGCACGCGACCACCGATGCGGCGGGCTCGCGACGGGCGATCTCCTTGGAGAGGTTGGGGCCGCTGACCACGGCGATGCGCTCGGGACCCGCGTCGGTGAGCTCGGCGATGACCTCACTCATCCGCTTGAGCGAGCCGAGTTCGACGCCCTTCATCAGCGACACCATCACCGAATCGGCCGGGAGGACCGGTGCCCACTCGGTCAGGTTGGCCCGCAGGGTCTGCGACGGCACCGCCAAGACGACGACCTGAGCCCCCGCGACCGCGCGCTCGGGGTCGTGGGTCGCCGTGATCGTCGTAGGCAGGTCGATGCCGGGCAGGTAGTCGGAGTTGACGTGCTCGGTGTTGATCCGCTCGCACACCTCCTCGCGGCGACCCCAGATCGTCACCTCATGCCCAGCGTCGGCCAGGATGATCGAGAACGCCGTGCCCCACGACCCGGCCCCGAAGACCGCAACCTTTTCGCCCACTCGGTTTGCTCGCTATCTCTTGTCGGGTTTGTTGGGGTTGCCGGTCAGCTTCACACCGGCCTTGCGCGCATCAAAACGCACCGCGGGCGGGGTCTCATCGCGCAGAATCGCCACCTGTTCGGTGATCGCGGTCATGATGCGCTCGGTGGCTTCGGCGAGATTTTCCGCCGTACGGGGCAACCCGCGCAGGTCGTCGAGGTCCACCGGGTTGCCCACCCGCATCGACACATCCTTGCGGGGGAACAAGTCGGGCAGCTTCGCATAGGGCGCCAGCAGTTCGTTGACTCCCCATTGCCCGACGGGGATCACCGGGCAGCCGGTCTCCAGTGCGATCCGTGCGGCGCCAGTCTTGCCGGTCATCGGCCACAACCCGGGGTCTCGCGTGAGAGTGCCCTCGGGATAGACGACGACGCAGTGTCCGTCGCGTACGCCGCGCACCGCCGCGTCATACGCCCCCACCGCGTTGCGGGAGAGTCGCTCGACCGGGATCTGGCCGGCGGACTTGAGGAAGCCCCCGAGCACACGGTTGGTAAACAGCGACGACTTGGCCAGGAAGCGCGGAACCCGGCCGTGGTCATAGACCATGTGGGCCGCCGTGAGCGGGTCAAGGTGGGAGATGTGGTTGAAGACCACCAGGCAGCCGCCGGTCGGCGGAATCTTCTCGCCATCGATCCACGTGCGGTCGCTGATCGCGACCAGGAGCGGCTTCAGCACCACGACGCCGAGCCCAAAGGCCCAGCCTCGCTTCTCGGTGAGCGCACGCACCCTGAATTTCATCCGACCCCGATTTCCTGATCCGCCTTCGCGTGTGCGCCAGACTACTCGGCGCCACGGGGTCGGTGTCTGCAACCATGCTCCCGATGTCATCGCTCGCAGGGGATCGGATCGCCACACCGAGTCCTGGCTTTGTGGCGCTCGTGCCGATCAAGGCAGGCAGCCCGGCGAAGTCCCGACTCCAACCTCTCGACGCGGCGACTCGATGGCGCCTGGCGCGGGCCTTCGCCGTGGACACGTGCGCGGCGCTCGCCGCCGCTCCCGAGGTCTGCGCAGTGGTGCTACTGACCGACGACGATGAGTTGGCCGAGGCGGCCGCCGACCATGGGTGGCGGGTGCTTCGCGAGCCCGCGCGGCTCGCGCTCAACGAGAGCCTCCGCGCGGCGGTCGGGTTGCTCGACTGGCGTTCGGGTGCGACCCCCGCCGCCGTGCTCGCGGACCTGCCGGCGTTGCGCACCGACGAGGTCTCCCAGGCCCTGCTCGCGATGCCCACCGATGCCGCCGGCTTCGTCGCGGACTCCTCGGGCCAGGGCACCACGCTGTATGCCGCTCCCGCCGCTCACTTCACACCCGCCTTCGGCGCCGACTCGGCCACCCTCCATCGCAGCCAAGGAGCCATCGCCGTTCGGGGAGAGTTGGCCGGGCTGCGGCTCGACGTGGACACCTGGGCGGACCTCAAGGCCGCCGCCGCTCTCGGCGTGGGGCCGCAGACCGCTCGCGCTATCGCGGGCCTCGGCCTCGACTGATCGGCCGCGCTCGGCGGTTAGTCGTTGGCTGGCTTCTTGGGTGCGGACTCTTTCGCGGCCGACTTCTTGGCGGCGGACTTCTCGGGAGCTGGCTTCTTAGGAGCCGACTTCTTCTTGGGCGGGGCCTCGGCCACGACGGCCTCTTTGACCTCCGGCTGCTTCTTGGCGGCCGGCTCCTTCTTCGCAGTCGGCTGCTTCGGCACCGCCTTGTTCTTCGGCGCAGCCTCGGTCGCCGCGGCCTTCTTGGCCTCCGGCTCCTTCACCGCAGCCTTCTTGGCGGCAGGCTCCTTCGCCGGGGCAGGCTCCTTCACCGCGGCCTTCTTGGCGGCCGCTTCCTTCGCCGGGGCAGGCTCCTTCACCGCGGCGGGGGCTGCCTTCTTGGCAGCAGGCTCCTTCGGCGCTGCCTTCTTCTTCGGAGGCGCTTCGGCCTTCTTCGGCGGAGCCTCGGCCGGCGCGGCCTTCTTGGCCTCCGGCTCCTTCGGCTCCGGGTCAGGCAGCACCGCCTTGGCGATACCCTCGACTACCCCGGCCGCTAGGCCAGGCAGCCTTCCGGCACCCGCCACCAGCGTCTTCAACTCCGCCCCGGGGGTAAAGGTCGTCAGCACGCTCTTGCGGACCTTCTCCGGCAGCCCCGTTTGGGGGTTGCGCACCAGCCGAGTGCCCCGCACCCGCTTCTCAAACGCGCCGAAGCCACCGATCGCGACCTTCTCGCCGCGCGCCACTTCGCGCGCGATGGTGTCCAAGACAGCATCCAGAGCCTTGGCGGCCGCCTTGCGGTTGCCGTCGAAACGTTCGGCCAGGGCGTCGATCAGTTCAGACTTGTTCACCCTCTGAGCGTAACCGGCTTCCACGAGGGTCGGGTCGCCTCATACGCCGTGATTTGATCCTCATGCGACAGCGTGATGCCCACGTCGTCCAAGCCCTCCATGAGCCGCCAGCGCGTGTAATCGTCGATGTCGAAGGAGTCCTCGACGGCGTCTTCGCCCTCGCCCGCCCGCACGGTGCGACTCACCAGATCAACCGTGACGGTGGTCCCCGGTTGCCGCTCGATCAGGTCCCACAGGCGCTGCACGACCTTCTCGTCGACCTGAGCCGCGAGCAGGCCGGCCTTCCCCGAGTTGCCGCGGAAGATGTCGCCGAAGCGTGAGGAGATAACCACCTTGAAGCCGTAGTTCTGCAGGGCCCAGACGGCGTGCTCACGCGAGGAGCCGGTGCCGAAGTCGGGCCCGGCCACCAACACCGAGCCCCCGTCGTATGCCGCGTCGTTGAGCACGAAGGACGGGTCGCTGCGCCAAGCCGCAAACAGGCCATCCTCGAAGCCGCTGCGGGTCACGCGCTTGAGGTAGACCGCGGGGATGATCTGGTCGGTGTCCACGTTGCTGCGCTTGAGTGGCACCGCGATGCCGGTGTGGGCGGAGAACTTGTCCATCTCAGGCCTCCTCGGCATGGGTCGCGACGGGCGCCAGGTCGGCGGGTGAAGAGAGCGTCCCGCGCACGGCGGTCGCGGCAGCAACCGGGACAGAGACCAGGTGGGTGCGGCCACCCTTGCCCTGACGACCCTCGAAATTGCGGTTGGAGGTCGAGGCGCTGCGCTCACCTGGGGCGAGTTGATCGGGGTTCATCCCCAGGCACATCGAGCAGCCCGCACCGCGCCACTCAGCCCCGGCCGCGCGGAAGATCTCATCCAGCCCCTCCTGCTGCGCCTGGAGACGGACGCGCACCGAGCCCGGGACCACCAGGAAGCGTGTGCCCTCGGCGACCTGTCGGCCGCGGATGATCTCGGCCGCGAGGCGCAGGTCCTCGATCCGGCCGTTGGTGCAGGAGCCGACGAAGACGGTGTCGACCTTGACCTCGCGCAGCGGGGTGCCCGCCTCGAGCCCCATGTAGGTGAGCGCCTTCTCACAGGCGACCCGATCAACTTCCTCCTCGAAGTCCTCCGGGCTGGGGACGCACGCGCCGAGGGGCGCGCCCTGACCGGGGTTGGTGCCCCAGGTGACGAACGGCGTCATCGTGGTCGCGTCGAGGACGATCTCGGCATCGAAGTGGGCGTCCGGGTCGGAGCCGAGCGTGCGCCAGTGCGCGACCGCTGCGTCCCAGGCTGCCCCGGTGGGGGCCTCGGGCTTGCCGGCGATGTAGTCGAAGGTGACGTCATCGGGCGCGATCAGGCCGGCCTTGGCGCCCCACTCGATCGACATGTTGCAGACGGTCATGCGGCCCTCCATGGAGAGCTCGCGGATCGCCTGGCCGCGGTACTCCACGACATACCCCTGGCCGCCGCCGGTGCCGGTGTGCGTGATCAGGTTGAGCACCAGGTCCTTGGCCGTGACCCCGTCGGGGAGGCTGCCGTTGACGGTGACCGCCATCGTCTTGGGGCGGGCCTGGGGCAGGGTCTGGGTGGCGAGGACGTGCTCGACCTCGGAGGTGCCGATGCCGAAGGCGAGCGCACCGAAGGCCCCGTGGGTCGAGGTGTGCGAGTCACCGCAGACGATCGTCATTCCGGGCTGGGTCAGGCCGAGTTGGGGCCCGACCACGTGCACGATGCCCTGCTCGACGTCGCCGAGGCTGTGGAGGCGGATGCCGAAGTCGGCGGCGTTCTTGCGCAGGGTGTCGACCTGGGTCTTGCTGACCGGGTCGGCGATCGGGCGATCCCAATCGATCGTCGGGACGTTGTGGTCCTCGGTGGCGATGGTCAGGTCGGGGCGGCGGACGGTGCGCCCGGCGAGGCGAAGTCCGTCAAAAGCCTGCGGGGAGGTGACCTCGTGGATTAAATGGAGGTCGATGTACAACAGGTCAGGCTCTCCCGAAGCGCTGCGGACGACATGCTCGTCCCACACCTTCTCGGCCAGGGTCTTGCCCATTGATGCGTCTCCTCGCTGCTCGGCGCCCTCCGCGCAGGGGCACTATACCAGCTTGCATCCCATGATCTGAGACGGCAGTATTAGCATATGGACACCACAAGCGGAGTCGGCGTACTCGACAAGGCCGCCCTCGTGCTCTCGGCCCTGGAGGCCGGGCCGGCTACTTTGGCTGGCCTCGTGGCCGGCACGGGGCTCGCCCGCCCCACAGCCCATCGGCTCGCCGTGGCGCTGGAGCACCACCGGTTGGTGGCTCGCGACATGC
>JBAQXA010000008.1:0-3723 GCA_049299195.1 Nocardioides sp. | reverse complement strand
CTTCCGTTGCCCCCGTCGAGCACCTTCTGGGGCTCCTGCCCGCCGCGCCGGGCCGTCGGGATCGGGAGGGGGCGGTTGAGTGCTGCTTTGGCTTCCTGTTCCATGCTCATCGAGTGGTACATGTCGAAGCCCATGAACGAGATCGCCTTGTAGGCCATGTAGGGCGCGAATGCTGCGATCAGCATGAGTACGACTCCGGCGATGGGCTCGCTGACTGATTGCAGGTCGGCGTCGATGGGTGCGGACACCTGGGCGGTGGCGAGCAGGAAGATCACCACCACGACCACCTTGGACACGATGAGGGCGATGACGAAGGAGGCCCACTTGCTGACCCATCCCCGGGTGTGGTCCCACGTCGCGCCCGCCAATGCGATGGGTGCGAACACGATGGCGATCAAGAGCAGGGCCTTGCGGATGAGCAGGCTGATCCACACGATCACCGCGCCACCGATGGCAAGGCCGGCGATGAAGATGGTGATGACGGCGCCCGCGCCAGGAGCCGCGATGTTGAGGGTCGCCAGTCCACCGGCCAGCAGGGCGATCCGGTCGCCCATGTCTTCCATGTTGGTGCCGGCCGCGTGGACGATGCCGACGCAGATCTGGTCGGTGATCTCCAATGCGGTCGTCAGCAGAGCGAGCACGACGAACGATCCGAGGATCGACTTCGCCAGTCCGAGCAGGGCACGCGACAGGGCGGCGGGTTCACGACGGACCATGCCGCCGATGACCTGGAGCATGAAGAAGCCGACCATGATGACCGCCGCGATGCCGAACAGGAGGTTGTAGACCCGCACGTACTGCGTGCTGGTCACGTCGACCATCGTGGTGGAGTCGAAGACCTTCCACATCGACTCGAACATCCACGCGGCTGCGCCACCCATCGCTTGTGCCAGCCAGTCGAAGGGTGCGGTCACCAGGCTGGCTGCGGCATCACCGGCTGCGTCGCAGACCCCGGAGATGACGGGTACGTCGCATACGTCGACCATCGTCGTGTCCTCTCCTCAACGTCACTTGGTTGGCGGGTCAGACCGCTTGGCCGACGTTCCAGAAGAAGTTCACGAGCGCGACGCTGGCGCCGGTGATGATCGCTGCGCCCAGGGCGATCAGGACGCCGGTCTTGCCGCGTCCGGCCAAGTGCGGGTTGCTGCTGTTGGCTCCGAGCGCCCAGACGATCGCGGAGATGATGAGCGCGAGCACAGCGAGGATGAGCCCGACCGTCATCGAGGCTCCCACGATGGTGCGGAGCTGCCCGATTCCGGGGAGCCCGTTGGAGTTCGGAGAGATGTCGATGTCGGCGGGCAGGACCGCGACGACGCCACTCGAGAGAGCCGACAGCGACGTGAGCGGATAGACAGAGAGAGTCTTGGGGTTGAGCATGAGCGTCTCCTGATTCAGTGCGATGGGTGGTTGCGCTGGACAGGTGCTCTCGTCGTCCCGAGCTTGTTCGCTCAGTCGCCGATGCCGAGACCGGTCGAGGAGGCGGGTGCCCGCCCGGCCTCGCGAGCCGGCTGTGCGGGCCGAGCCGGAGCGGCTCTCTTGGTGAGCTTCGTGGCGGTGGCGATCACCCGGTCGGGATCGACGGCGGTGTGGGAGAGGTCGTAGCCCGCCCACGGTGATCTGCCCGGAACGTGGCGGTGCCCGTGGTTGGGGCGTTCGGTGATGACCGGCGCGCCGGGGAACCGCATGGCTTCGGGGTAGTGCTCCTCCACCCATTCACGGGCCTGCTTGCTGGGCCTCATGCTGGAGTCGCACATCTTGATGCGCGCTGGAACGATCGGCAGTTCGCGCCAGCCGGGAATCGCGTGGTCGTGCCATGCCTCGACGGCCTTGTTCTCGCCGTCGGTGATGGCGTGCCAGTCGCAGGGCTCGCACACGGATTGATATACAAGGTCGCCGAGGCACGAGCAGTTCCCGTGACGGTGGTCGTCGTCATTGCAGCGCAGGTCGGCGGTGAACATGTCGAACCCGTGATCGCCGACCTGGACGTTGCCGGGAACCGCGATGGCGCGGTGCCACATCCGGCTCGCGGCGTAGGAGCCGAGGACCCCACGATTGAGGAACTGCCAATGCGCGAAGGCGGCGTCGAGGTCGCTGGGTCGGTAGTAGTCGACGGTGAAGTGCAGCGGTGCTCCGGTCCACGGCGGGGCGGCTTCGACCTCTGCGGCGTGGATCATGCCCTCGATGTCGAAGGCAAGCTGTCCCTCGGCCTCCGCGTAGCGGCTCATAGCGACGCTCCAAGGTCGAGCAACCAGTTGGCCCACGCCAGCGCCGCGCCGGTGAGAACCGCGCCGCCGAGCGCGACGAAGAGCCCGGTCTTGGCCTTCGCGGATGCTTGCCAACTCCCAGACGAGGACGCGATCGCCCAGGCCACCGCGCAGATGATGACCATCAACGCCGAGGTCAGCAGGCCGTAGGTCAAGAGCGCGCCGACCATCGAACGCAACGTCCCGGCACCGCCCAGCGCCCCGAAGTCCGGCCCGACAGACGCGGAAGCGAGAGTCATCACCCGGTTCATGCCCGGACCCCGGTGGCGATGGTGAAGTGGAGGTGGTCGTAGTGCCCTCCGGTGATGCCGGCGGGATCGTGCATTCCACCGCCGTTGTAGGAGCGCCATCCTTCGCTGGAGCGTGCGACGCTCCAGATCTTTCCCTGCCAGATGAGGTACTCGACGCCGAGCTTGGTCGCGTTGGCCTTCAGCCAGTTGGTGACCTCCCAGCCGTACTCCAAGGCGTGCCCTTTCGCGGCTTGCCCGATGGAGTTCCCGAAGGTGCCGTCGCACGCGCGGCCCAGCGGGTGCGCGGACTTGGTTCCGGGCCGGGGCGACCAGCAGGCCCAGGACGATTCAGGGAACCTAGCTCGGACCTGGGAAAGGACATAGGCGGTTCGCGCCGTGATCTTGCCGTTGCTGGTGGGGTCATCGACTAGGGCGTCGGGGTTTGATCCGTCGAACTCTTCGGGGGCCGCCACGTCGTCGGCCCCGCAGCCAGCCGGGATCACGGTCGTGCTGTTGTTCTGGTCGACCTCGGCGGCGCCGTGACCGGCGAGCCAGGGTTCGGGGTTGACCGTTGCGGCCCATGCTCCGCCGGGACGGACCTCGAAGTGCAGATGAGCGCCAGTGGAATAGCCGTCGCTGCCTACATCGGCGATGTGGTCCCCAGCGTGAACCCGATCTCCCACGGACACGCCGATGCCATCGGCGTACATGTGGGCGTATCCGGTGGCGACGAGCTGACCTTCGACGGTGTGCTCGATAAGGATGAGATGCCCGTACCCGGTCGCTGGACCGGCAAAGGCCACTCGCCCGTCGGCCGCAGCCAGGATCGGCGTACCGGCAGGAGCAGCGAAGTCGACCCCAGTGTGGAGCTTGCGCTCCCCGGTGATCGGGTGGACGCGCATCCCGTAGCCGCTTGTCCTGACCCACGTCCCGGCGGGAAGCGGGAAGACCACGCGACTCGTCTCGGCCGGAGTATCCGCACCAGCCGGACTTCCGTTTGTGGTGGAGGCAGCGGTTGAGGTGGTGGGCACGCATGCGGCTTGTGCCGGGTTGATGAGGGCCGCGAGTCCAAGGAGGACAGTGGCCGGCCCGAGCATCACCGTCGCCAGCGCCGCGCCGCCAGCGAAAAGGGTCTTGTTCATGACACGCCTCGCCGTCTCGTTCTGCCGTCTCAGTCCAACGGCTCGTCGAGCCGGGACAGGCGCAGCAGGTGGCACTCGGGATAAGTC
>JBAQXA010000007.1:0-6952 GCA_049299195.1 Nocardioides sp. | reverse complement strand
CCGTCGCCTCCGGTCTCGTGCGCCTGTCGCGACTCACCCACGGTGACGGCGTCGGGGTTGCTGCCGCCGACGAGGTTGACGCACCCGAGGCAGCGTCGGAGTCCGAGTCGGAGCCGGATTCGGGCGTGGAGTCGGAGTCGGAGTCTGGGGCAGATTCCGACGATTCGTCGGTCGGGTTCGCTGCGGCCGGTGGGGCGGTCGCGGCCGGGGCTGCTGCGTTCGCGTGGGCCGACGACGATGAGTCTGATGACGAGTCGGACGACGATGACGATGACGAGTCGGATGATGACCACCCCGACGATGAGTCGGACGAGGACGACAAGAACGAGTCGGATGACGACCACGCCGACGACGATGATGACGATGACGACGACGACGACGAAGACGAAGCCGATGACGAGCCGGTCGATGACGACGACGAAGACGATGACGACGAAGACGAGTCGGACGATGACGAAGCCGATGACGACGAAGACGAGTCGGACGATGACGATGATCACGATGACGAGTCGGATGATGACGACGACGAAGACGACGCCGAGTCAGACGATGACGACGAACACGAGGCCGAGGGCGAGTCGGACGATGACGACGACGACGCCGAGGATGAGTCGGATGACGAGGACGCAGCGGCCGTCGCCGCACCCGCAAGCCCGCTGAGGGGGCCGATGACGCTGGCGGCCTCTGCCGGCATCACTGGCTTGGTCTCGACCACGATGGCCGCACCGGTCCTGCGAGCGACTCCCGCTCCAGCAGCGGAGCCGGAGGCTGCCGCGGACGACCACGCCGCCGAAGCCGACGAAGCAGCCGACCGGAGCGGTGACACCAGCGGGGACTCCCACAGCGATGGGGACACCGCTGGGGACACCGAAACCGATACCGATGCCGCTGACGAGGTCGAGGACGACAGCGCCGCCGAGGAAGAGGTTCCGTGGTGGAGCCGGCCAGAGGAGTCGCTGACCCGATCGTCGGACGTCGCCCCTGAGCCCGCAGCTGAGTCGATGGTCGACGCCGGTGCGGACGACGCCAACGCGGATGAGGCCAGCGCGGACGAGGCCAGCGCGGACGATGCCAGTGCCGACGATGCTGAGGCCCAAGACGCCGCCCCTGCGGCGTTCGGCGAGTTCAACGACGACACCGTCATCGAAGTCGACGGCGACGACGACCCGAGCCCGGCTCAACCAGACGCCGACCCGATGGAGGGTGAAGCGACTCGCCTGGACCTCTTCGCCGACGAGCCCCAGGCGGCAGCCGACGACATGGATCAGTCCGCCGACGAGCCCGCTCGGACCGAGCTCATCGAGACGATGCCGACCTGGGCCGATGCCGAGCCCGCTGAAGACCTGGCCGAGCCCGAGCCGGCCCCCTTCGACTCATCGAGGCAAATGGCTTCGCAGGAGGAGTCCGGCCGGGAGGAGAAGAAGCCCTGGTGGGCTCGCGCCATGGGCGGCCTGGTGGGCGGCGGCGCTGCTAGCGGAGCCGTGTCCACGGCTGGCGAGATCGCCGAGCGTGCCGGTGGCGAGCCCGACGCAGTACGCGATGCGGTCGAAGACCGGGCGACAGAGGCGACTGACTTCTTCCGCGCCTTCGGGCGGGACGAGGAGACTGAGGTCGACCTTCCCGCCGTCGAGACCCCGGATCGCGACGAACCAGCCGGCGAATCCCCGGCGATGGCTGACGTCGACCCGGTCTCAGATGGCGGGGGGATGGCCGATAGCGAGGTCCAGCGCCCCGAAGACGTGCCGATCTTTGGTGCACCCGGATCTCCCGTAGCGCGCCTGATCTTCTCGTCGGGCAACACGATGGACTGCGCGGGCCCGATCGTGGTGGGCCGCTCTCCCCACGGGTCGAAGGTCTCGGGCGACGCCCCGACCCTCGTTGCCGTGCCGAGCCCCAACCACGAGATCTCCGGCACCCACCTCGACATCCGGCCTGGTTCGGGGTTGGACCTCGGCCTCGCGGTCGCCACCGATCTGCACTCAACCAACGGCACGATCGTCATCCACCCCGGACTGAGCCCTCGGACCCTGCGCCCCGGCGTACCTGAGCCGCTCTTCCCGGGATCGGTGGTCGACCTGGGTGACAGCCTCACGATCAAGGTGGACTCGCCCACCCGCTGAGCCCGGACAACGCTGCGCACGCTTGTGGTTGTTGGGACGGCCCCGCGGCAGCCGTAAGCGTTCGCTGCGCACGCTTGTGGTGGTTGGGAGGGCCCGGCGGCAGCCGTAAGCGTTCGCTGCGCATGCTTGTGGCGGTTGATTGGGCCTGGCGGCAGCCGTAGGCGTTCGCTGCGCACGCTTGGGGTGGTTGGGTGGCCCTCGCAGAAGCCCCCGGAACAACGAGAACGCGGCGGCCCGCTGGTGCGAGCCGCCGCGTCTTTTACTCCCGCCTCTCCCCCTTGTTGGCGGCAGGGGAGAGGGTGTCCGATCAGAGATCGGCGGGGCGGAGGACCCGGTTGATGCCGTGGGCGATCTGCTTGTTGCCCTTGTTGATGTCCTTCAGGTTGCGCTTGACCCGCGGGTTGAGGTCGTTGGGGTCCGCGTCCTTCAGCCAGACGTGGCCGTGGCGAACCTTGACCGTCACGGTCCCGCCACCGGCGGTTGTGAGGACGGCGCCGGAGGAGCCGAGGGCCATCTTGTAGGTGATCACGGCCCCGGGTACGACGTGGTAGAGCAGCACGGCTTCCACGGTGTCGACCCCGAGCGAGGCCACGATCTTGAACGCCTTGCGCTCCGAGGCCACCCACTTGCCGGTCAGGTCGTGCACCAACCTGCGGAAGGCGCGGTCGGTCGGGACGAAGGCGGTGAGCTTCACATCGCCCTGGGCCAGCACGCCGACGGCGCTGTCGGGCTTGGCGGCCAAGACGGTCAAGGCGGCCCGCTCGACGATGTCGAAGTCGTTCCAGTTGCTGTCGAACTTGGTGCCGTCGGCCGCGAGCACCTCGACGAGCGAGGTCTCTCCACGTGCCGCCTGCGCGGGTGTGATGGCGAATGCCGATCCGGTGACGGCGAGCGCGAGGGCTCCGATCAGTGCGCGATACCTCATCGTGTTGTCCTTTCGGGTGGTCCCTGACGGGCGAGTGTTGTCAGTGGTTCGGCCTGGTCCCGACAACGGATTGGTCTTGGGCGGCGCGTTCCTTTATGCGGAACCCGTTGGTCCAGCTTGGCGGTGGGCAAATAGCGTCAGGGGACCGCAGCTCAGCCCTCGAAGGAGCGTGAATGACCGACACCGAGTCAGCAGCCGGCGCAACCTCCTGGACCGAGGACTCCGTGGCCACAGAACTCTTGGCCTGCGAGGCCGAGCGCCGGGATCGGGTCAAGTTCACCGACGAGTGGCCCGGGTTGGACGTGGCGGCGGGCTACCGGATCCAGGACGAGACCTTGCGTCGTCGCGTGGCTCGGGGCGAAAAGGTCACCGGGGTCAAGCTGGGGCTCACCAGCAAGGCCAAGCAGGAGCGCATGGGTCTCGACCTGCCCCTGGTTGCCTGGCTCACCGACGACATGATCTTGGCCGAGGGTGATCCCGTCCCGCAGGACAAGCTGATCCATCCCCGCATCGAGCCGGAGATCGTCTTCGTCATGGCCGAGCGCCTCGAAGGCCCCGGAGTCACCCCCGAGCAGGCGCTCGCCGCGGTCGGCACCGTGCATGCCGGCGCCGAAGTGATCGACTCCCGCTATCGCGACTTCCGCTTCCTCGCCGGTGATGTGATCGCCGACAACGCCTCCAGCGGTGCGTATGTCGTGTTGTCCGACGGGCTGCCCGTCGACGCGGTCGACGTCGTGGCCGAAACGGTCGACCTCATCGTCGACGGGGAGGTGGTCGACCACGCCACCGGGGCCGCCATACTCGGCAATCCCGCCGCCGCGCTCGCTCTGGCCGTCAACGATCTGGCCACTCGAGGCCACGCGATCGAAGCTGGTTGGATCGTGCTGACCGGTGGGATGACCGATGCAGTTTTTGGTCACCGTGGGTCAACCGTCAGCTGCCGCTTCGGCACGCTGGGTGAAGTCGTCTTGGATTGTGGGGAAGCCTGATGCCGCTCGTTGAAATTACCCTCGTGGAGGGTCGCACGCCGGAGAAGCTGCGCACGCTGATCACCGCGCTCACCGATGCCGTTGAGGAGTCCATCGGTGCTGCCCGCGACACGATCCGGGTGATCGTCCGCGAGGTCCCCGACACCCACTTCGCCGCCGGCGACCAGACCATCGCCGAGCGCAAGGTCGCGCACGCGGCCGCAGCGGCCCAGGCCGCGCAATCGGCTGAGTCGGCATCCCCCTAACCGCAGCATCAGAGGCTTCAAGGAGGCACCATGAACACCGTTGGGGAGAAGTTCGGCCATGTCATTGGGGGCGCCGAGGTCGATTCGATCGACGGCGCGCGCTTCGACTCGATCAACCCCTGGACCCAACAGCCATGGGCCTCGGTCGCGCTCGGCAGTCGTGCCGATGCCGAGGCGGCGGTCACCGCGGCTCGCACCGCCTTTGACGAGGGGCCCTGGCCGCGCATGGGTTATGCCAAGCGGGCCGAGCTGCTGCACCGCTTCGCCGACCTGATCGAGGCGCACGCCGATGAGCTCGGTGCGGCCGACTCCCGCGACATGGGCAAGCCGATGACTCAGTGCCGCCACGATGTGGCTCGCACCGCGCTCAACTTCCGCTTCTTCGCCGATCACGCCAAGCTCGCCACCGCGGACACGCTGCCCATGGACACCGGGCATCACGCCTACACGCGCTTTGAAGCCGCAGGGGTGGTCGTCGCGATCGCGCCGTGGAACTTCCCGATGATGCTGGAGTCCTGGAAGGTCGCCCCGGCGCTCGCCTGGGGCAACACCGTGGTGCTCAAGCCGGCCGAAGACACCCCATGCTCGGCGACCATCATGGCTCGGCTGGCGCTCGAAGCCGGACTGCCGCCCGGAGTCTTCAACGTCGTCCACGGCTATGGCCCGGACTCCGTGGGGTCGGCGCTGACCGCGGATCCGCGCGTCGACCGGATCACCTTCACCGGCGAGTCCGGCACCGGCAAGATCATCGCGGCCGCCGCCGCCGCCAACCTCACCCCTGTCTCGCTAGAGCTGGGCGGCAAGAACGCCAACCTGATCTTCGCCGACGCCAACCTCGACAACGCCGTGTCCTGGTCGATCCAGTCGATCTTCCGCAACGCCGGTCAGATCTGCCTGTCCGGCTCGTCGGTCTACGTCGAGCGTGCGGTTTATGACGAGTTCTGCGAGCGGTTTGTCGCCGCGGCCGAGGCCTTGACGATCGGTGATCCGTTGGATCCCGCCACCGAGTTCGGGCCGCTGGCCAGCGAGGAGCACTTCACCAAGGTGCGGCGCTATGTCGAGACGGTCGACGAGCACGGTGGGCGCATGTTGACCGGTGGTTTGGGCGACGGCCCGCTCAGCGGCAGCTGGGTGGTGAAGCCGACCGTCCTGGTCGACATGCCGGCCGACTCCCCGCACGCGTGTGAGGAGATCTTCGGTCCGGTCGCCGTCGTGACCCCGTTTGACAGCGAGGACGAGGTGATCGCACGCGCCAACGCGACGCCATACGGCCTGGACGCGCAGCTGTTCACCGACAACCTGCACCGCGCCCACCGGGTCTCGGCGCGGCTCAACGTCGGCACGGTGTGGGTCAACTGCTTCTTCATCCGCGATCTGCGGGCGCCCTTCGGTGGGGTCGGCTACTCGGGGGTTGGTCGCGAAGGCGGCAACTTCAGCCGGGAGTTCTTCACCGAGCCCAAGGCCGTCGTCATGCAGATCGACCCGAGCTGACGCCTCGCCGACCGAAATCCTGTCCGGACGCCTTCGCGTGGGCGTCCGGGTCGGGCAGAATCGCCTGATGAACGACTCGCCTCTCCGCCTCCGCAGCGTGATCCGGTATGCCGCCGCGCAGCGCATCGTTGCCGCCGCAGTCGCCCACGCCGGCGAGATCGGTGTCCCCGTCAACATCGCGGTGTGCGAGCCGGGCGGGCATCTCGTGGCCTTCGCCGCAACCGACGGGGCGCCCTTCTTGGCGGCCACGATCGCCCAGGACAAGGCGTGGTCGGTGGTCTCGTTTCACGGCATACCGACCGAGCAGTGGCACGGGCTGTTGCCGGAGGGATCGGCGCTGCGCGAGGGCATCCGGCAGCGCGACCGGTTCGTCATCTTCGGCGGCGGCCTGCCGATCATCGTCGAGGGTCACCTCGCGGGCGCGATCGGCGTCTCCGGGGGCACCGAGGAGCAGGACATCGAGATCGCCACGGCCGGTCTTGCGGCCCTGGCTTAAGACGGCCCCGGGTTGAGGCGGCCCTCGTTTAGGGCCAGCTACGCGCCGGCGGCCCGTCAGCTCGGGTCGAGTGCCCGGACCTCGCGCATGATGCGCGCATAACCGGTCGGGCCCATGGCGGCTGCGGCGGCGAAGACCCCGCCCATGAGCGCGCCGGCGACGCCGGGTGCGCACACATCGGCTCCGGTGAGGAGAAGCCCGGGGAGGTCCGTTTTGGCCGGTACGAGTCCCTCGCGAAGCCGCGCCGGAGTGCTGGGGATGCCGTAGATCTGGCCGGCGGGGTGGCCGGAGAACTGCTCGATGGTCAACGGTGTGGATACCTCCTCGAAGACGACGAGATCGCGGAAGCCGGGGTGGTGCCGCTCGACCAGGTCGATCAGCCCGCGCGCGATGCGTGCCTTGAGCAGGTCGTAGTCCTCTCCGCGCCGCCGCCAGGGCTGTTCGCGCCAGGCGTCGAAGAGGCCGGCCGGGAGAAACGTGATGATCTCGGCGGTGTGACTGCTGGCTTCTGGATCCTTCAGCGACGGGAAGGAGCCCAAGGCCATCGGCGGGTTGCCTTCGAGCGTCTCAGGCCTCCGATCTCGGAGTCGGTCGTGGTCATAGCCGTCGAAGTACCAGTGGTTCTCCCCGGCGAAGCCGAGTGACTGGGGCGACTCGCGCAGGCCGAGAAAGACGGTCACCGTCGA
>JBAQXA010000006.1:0-1788 GCA_049299195.1 Nocardioides sp. | reverse complement strand
ATCGACGCGCGAGCATGCCACCTTCGCCTGCGGAGGGCTGCACGAGGTCCCGTCGGCGGCCGCCAGAACGGCTCTGGTGTCGACGGCGACATCCTTCCGCCGGGCCTGGGGGTGGGGGAACTTCTGGGGACACATCCTCGTGGCACAGGGTGCCGTCGAGGCCGCGCTCTCGCACGGCACCATGCTCTGGGACACGGCCGCGCCTGCTCTCGTCGTCGCCGAGTCCGGCGGTCGCTGGAGCGACATCTCCGGCCGCGCCGGTCTCGACAACGGCTCGCTGCTCACGAGCAACGGGCCCTTGCACGACGACCTGGTGCGGGACCTCGAACTGGCCGCGGACACGGTGGCCGATCCCGAGCCCTGACTCGTTGGCACCGTTCGTCCGGCTAGTGCGCCTCGAAGAAGGCATGGATGCGCTCGACGACGAAGTCGAGCTGGGCATCGCTCAAGCCGGGGTAGACGCCGAGGAAGAACGAGTCGTGCATCACCCGATCGGACACCTTGAGCCCGCCTGAGACCCGGTGCTCGATGTTGCGATAGGCGGGCTGGCGCAAGATGTTGCCGCCGAAGAGCATCCTTGACTCGACGTTGGCGGAGTCCAACCAGCGCACCAGCGCGGTGCGGCTCGTCCCCTCGCCAACGGTGATCGGATAGCCGAACCAGCTCGGGTCCGCCCGCGGGTCGCGGACCGGGAGATGGAGTCGGTCGCCCAAGTCGTGCAGCCCCGCGTGGAGACGACGGAAGTTGGCCTTGCGACGGTCGATGAAGCCGTCGAGACGATCGAGCTGGGCCACTCCCACCGCCGCCTGCATGTCGGTCATCTTCAGGTTGAAGCCGATGTTGGAGTAGGTGAACTTGTGGTCGAATCCGCGCGGCAGGTCGCCACACTGCCAGCCGTACCGCTTGGCGCAGGTGTTCTCCTCCCCCGGCACACACCAGCAGTCCCGGCCCCAGTCGCGGACCGAGCGCACGATTCGGCTCAGCTCGGCGCGGTTGACAATCACGGCGCCGCCCTCCCCCGTCGTCAAGTGATGTGCCGGGAAGAAGCTGAGCGTGGCCAGATCGCCGAACGTCCCCACGAGCTGTCCGTCGTAGGTCGACCCCAGGGCATCGCAGGTGTCCTCGACAAGGTAGAGGTCGTGGCGTCGCGCTACGTCGACGACCGTCTCCATGTCACAAGGGTTGCCCAGCGTGTGGGGGATGACGATCGCGCGGGTGCGGGGTCCGACAGCCTCCTCAAGGAGGGATGGGTCGATGTTGTAGGTGCCGATCTCGCAGTCGATGAAGACGGGGATCAGCCCGTTCTGAACGATGGGCGCCAACGTGGTCGGGAAGGTGACCGCAGGGGTGATCACCTCGTCGCCTCTCTTCAGCGGGGAATCAAGCTGCGCCGAGGTGAGTGCGCTGACCGCCGCAAGGTTGGCCGCTGATCCGGACGAGACGGCGAGCACGTCACGGCTTCCCATGAACTGGCGCAGCCCTCGCTCGAAGCTGTCGCCGTACGGCCCCATCGTGAGCCAGAACGACAGCGCACTGTCGACGAGGTTGATCATCTCCTCCGCGCCATAGACGCGTCCCGAGTAGTTGACACGCGACTCAAAAGGTACGAAGGGAGCCGCCTCCGCGTGCGCAGTCGCATGGAAGTCGGCCACGCGAGTGAGGATCTCGTCGCGCAGCTCGGCCGCTTTGGTCGACTCCTGCCGCCGGTGCACGCCCGCCGTGTCCGCGAGCCAGTGGCGTCGCAAGATGCGAAGGCCGGCCGCGAGGTCAGGAGGCTCGGTGCCGAGC
>JBAQXA010000005.1:0-2669 GCA_049299195.1 Nocardioides sp. | reverse complement strand
GGTCTCGGCGGCGAGCAGCGTCTGCTTCACCTTGGCCACGCGCTGCTCGATGGTGCGCACCAACATCACCAGGATCGTGAGCAGGGCCGCCACGGCCACCACAACCACGAGGCCGAGCACCTTGGCCAGCTTCCAGAGGCGTTCGTTATCCGCGCTCAACAGCGGGGTAATCACCTGCACCATGGGTCAGCCTCCTAGCCTGCCGCGGCCGCGCTTGAGGCCGCCGATGATGGTGAGCGCATGCTCGATGGTGGTGTTAAGCAGGCTCAGCGCCGACGTGTTCGACACCGACTTCAGCAGCGAGTCGTCGATCGCCTGAGCCTGCCGGCCGATCCGTGCGGCCAACAGCAAGATCGGCACGACAAGTGCGACCACGGCGACGACCACGATCGCCCCGAGGGTAAATCCCCACGCCCAGCCGCTCATCAGATCCCCTCACAGAAGTCGCGCACCGGCTTGAGACTGGCGTTGACCGAGGGCAGCACGGTCGGCACGGTGCTCGTGCGCTGAGCCACTACCTCGACTCCCCCGATGACTTGGTCGAGCGTGGCGGTGACCGCGCGGAGGTGGCCGATCACGCGGATCAAACCGAGCGCCGCAGCGGCGATCAGGACGAAGGCGAGGATGACCGTCACCCAGGCAACAAGAGGCATCGTCGTCTCCCCTCAGCCCAGCAGCTTCGCGACGGACCCGCCGTACCTCGCCGCACCTGCGGCGACGTCACGGATCACGATGTCGGTGGTAGCCAACGCTTCGGGTACGCCGTCGAGTTCGTTGGCGAGCGCGCCACCCCCGGCCAGGATGCCGTCAGCGGCCCCTCGGATGCGCTCCAACGCGGCCAGCACCCGGTTGAGCAAGGCCACCAGGATCGGGGCCACCACCAGAAGCAGGACCAGATTGCCAATCCACCACAACATCTCTACTCCTTAGGAGGGATTCGGTTGGTAGGGCAGGAAGAAGCGCCGGAAGACGCGACCCAGGGCCATCCGCATCGCCGCGAGCGCGATGCCCAGACCGCCGGCGGAGGCTGCGGAACCGTCGTAGGCAACGCCGCGCTCGGCCGCCTCGATGCGGTTTTGCATGTTGGTCGCAAACTGCGCCATCAAGACCGCTGTGACGTCTTGGATCATGCCCCGGCCGTATTGCGCCGCCGCACCCGACAGGGTCAGGTCCTGCTGCATGCTGACTTTGGTGCCCCGAGGCGCCGGGCTCAGCTGAGCGGTGATTAACATGCTCGCCTGGCCGCGGCCCTTCTGGTCGGCGCCGGCTCCGTCGATGACCATCTTCTTGGTCGCATCGTCGCGCTCGACGACCTTGGCGGTGCCGTCGAACTCCATCTTGACCGGACCCATGCGGACCCCGACTCGACCCTTGTACTCGTCGTTGCCAAGCTCCTCGGTCAACTCCGCGCCGGGGAGGCACGCGGCTACTTGTGGGACGTCGCCGAAGAACTCCCACACCTTGTCGATCGACTTGTCGACGGTGAACTCATTGGTGATTAGCACTTGGTCTGTCCTTCCTGACGCTCAGGCGTCGGTCTTGATCGGCGGGGCGCCGGAGACATCTCGTCCCGTCTGCAGCGCCTCGTAGACCCGGTCCGGGAGCATCGGCATGTCGATATTGCGGACGCCGCTGCCGCGCAGGGCGTCGACCACGGCGTTGACGAACGCCGCCGGGCCGGCCACCGTGGCGCACTCGCCGATGCCCTTGGCGCCGATGGGGTGGTGCGGACACGGGGTGACCACCTCGTGGAGCTCCCAGCCCGGCGTCTCCCAGGCGGTCGGCAGCAGGTAGTCCATGAAGTTTGAGCCGACACAGTTGCCGTCGCTGTCGAAGGTGATGAACTGCATGCTCGACATCGCGTAGGCCTCGGTGAGCCCGCCCATGATCTGGCCTTCGACCACCATCGGGTTGATCCGCACGCCGCAGTCATCGACCGCGACGAACCTCAAGACGTCCCAGACACCGGTCGCCGGATCCACCTCGACCGTGCAGATGTAGCAGGCGAAGGGCCAGGTCAGGTTGGGCGGGTCGTAGTAGGCCGTGGCTTCCAGGCCGGGCTCAAGCCCGTCGGGCATGTTGCTGTAGGCCGCCATCGAGCACTCTTGGATGGTGACGCCGCGGTCCCGGTTGCTGCGCACATAGAACCTGCCCAACTCCCACTCGATGTCCTCCTCCGACACCTCCAGCAGGTGGGCCGCCAGCTTGCGGGCCTTGGCGCGGATCTTGCGCGCCGCCATCGAGACCGCCGCGCCGGCGACCGGCGTACTGCGTGAGGCGTAGGTGCCCATGCCGAACGGCGCGGTGTCGGTGTCGCCCTCCTCGACGACGACGTCGTCGGCCGGGATGCCGAGCTCGTGCGCCACGATCTGGGCCCACGTGGTCTCGTGGCCTTGACCCTGGGTCTTGGCGCCGGTGCGCAGGATCGCCTTGCCGGTCATGTGCACGCGCAACTCGGCGGAGTCGAACATCTTGATGCCGAGGATGTCGTACTCGCGACTGTTGCCAGCACCGAGCGGCTCGGTCATCGTGGAGATGCCGATCCCGAGCAGCCGACCGCGCCGCTTGGCCTCCTCCTTCTGGCGCAAGAAGTCGTCGTACCCGATGGCCTCCATCGCTACGTCAAGGCACTTGCCGTATTGGCCGGAGTCGGTCAGGAAGCCGAAGGC
>JBAQXA010000004.1:0-1799 GCA_049299195.1 Nocardioides sp. | reverse complement strand
GCTTGGGACTCAGCGCGCGTCCAGGCGAGGTAGTAGGTCAGCCGGGTCTGCACCTTCCGGAGCTCTTCGGAAAGCCGGACCCGCTCCTCGGCCGGAGCGTCCGCGCGCCGGCGCCGGATGGCGTACGGGAACTCCTTGTACGCCGAGACCGCCTCGAACGCCTCCGCGAAGCCCGTGCGCACTCGGGCCCGCTCCTCCTCCAAGCTCTTGCGCCTTGCAAGTGCAGTGTTCACAGCTGCCGCTATGAGCGCAGCAACCACCGCCCCCGACAGCAGCGCTGCCAGGACCAGGCTCGACGAGCCGTCCGACTGGGGCTCCGGCGCAGGTGGCGGCTTGGCGCCGACGTGCCCGACATGGGCGTGTGACGGCTCTGGTGCGCGTTCGGCGGTGGTGAGGGCCGCGGTTGCCTGCGTCACTGTGAGTTCTCCTCCTGCGCGGCTTGGAGGGCGTCGTGGTGGGTGAGTTCGGCGTGGGGGAACTCGTCGCCGAGCCACTGGTCGTGCTCGCGCCAGTAGGCCTCCTTGAACAGGTGCACGGCGATCATGGCGCACAGTGCCAGCAGCCCGTCATCTGGCACCCATCGCTGGTCGGGTGGGTCGCTGGGGTACCAGATGCACAGGCGACACCGGCCCCGCTCCCCGGACCGGTGGGGCGATGCGTCGCGGCTCGCAGGGCCGTCGGCGTAGACCCGTGGCGTGTTGGGCCGCCCAGCGTGGAACTCGACGCTGACCCGGCGCGACTCATACCCGGGAACCTCGAGCTTGACTTGGTAGACGTATACGGTGCCTTCTTGGCGTTGGCGTCGCTTGTAGGTCAGTCCGGGGTACGCCGCGAACGCCGGCTGCTGGAGACGCAGACGGCGTGGGAAGTCCTCGAGCCACGAGGTCTGGCGGCGCGGGGGACGCATGGCACTACGGCGTCCCGAAGGACCGCGGGCTCTTCAACGCCATGCCTGCGCCCGTGGTGAGCGCCCCGGCCGAGGTGACGCTCACCTTAGAGCCGGACTGGAGGCTCGCTGCGAGCCTGGCCTTCGTGACTCCACCGGCATTGATGGCGATGAAGTCCGGCCACAGCGGTTGCAACTTGCTGCGGACCCAGGCCTCGTCCCAGTCCCGCGACAGGGCCGTCTCAAGTCGGTCGGCCGCATCCTGGAGGCGGTCGATGGCACGCTGGCGGTCTTCGACCTTGATCGCTGCGGAGACACCAGCCGGGTCCGGGGTCAGCCTCCTGCGCAGGTCAGCGGCGCCTTCGCGCCAGATAGCCAGGAGCGCCTGGGGCTCGCTCATGCCCGTGCTGACGAACATGGTGCCGAACGCCTCGACGTTGAACGAGCACAGCGGCGGGGTCTCGGTGCGCTTGTTCTCTGCCTTCGCCAGTCGGATGGCGCGAGCCCGCGTCACGCGGCGCGACTTCGGCTCGTCGGTCAGCAACTCGGTGTGCTTCTCGGGGTGGGAGGGGTCCCACCGGTTCGCCTCGGTGTTCGGGATCCACAGCCCTGGAGCGTCCTTGCGGGTCAATGCGACCACAATGTCGACTGTGGGGTCCTCACCGCTCGGCAAAGGCTCGTGGAGGGTGACCAGGATGGCCCTCTTGGTGACCTTGAACGTTGCCTTCGGGTACTTCTCACGCACTCGCTTCTCCAGGTGCGCCCGCATCTGTCCGACGATGTTGCGCGGGCCTTCCTTGGACTCCGCGTCCGGTCCGAGGTCGGGGTGATAGACCCGGTTCAGGACCACGCCGCAGTCAGCGTCGAGACCCTTGTCGCGCTGGTGCACGGGACAGTTCGCGGTGCCGTGGGC
>JBAQXA010000003.1:0-3589 GCA_049299195.1 Nocardioides sp. | reverse complement strand
GGCCACGAGGAGCTACGCCGCCTGCGTGTCCTCGTGATGCGTCCCAGCGAGGTCGCCGAGGTATTGGCGCTCGCGCCACAAGCGGAAGTGGTGGTCGGCGATCTCGGTGATCCCGCGACCCTGGAGAGCCTGTTTGAGGGGTGCCCCGAGACCCCGGTCGTGCATGCGGCCGGCGTCATTCACCCGACTCGGTTCGCCGAGTTCGAGGAGGTCAACGTCGAGGGCACCCGCGCGTTGGTGGCGGCGGCTCGCGCGGCCGGCGCACCCCGCTTGGTGCACATCTCGTCCAACTCGGCCTTTGGCGTCAATCCACATTCGGAGGATGTGTTTGCCCATCGGGAGCCGTTTCGGCCCTACCTCGGCTATGGGCAGTCCAAGATGCGGGCCGAGCTCCTGGTCCGGGAGGCCCATCGCCCGGGGGTCTTCGACACGGTCGTCGTCCGGCCACCTTGGTTTTATGGGCCGTTTCAGCCCGAGCGGCAGTCGCGCTTCTTCACGATGATCGCCGCCGGTCGATTCCCTCTGCTAGGCGATGGCAGCCAGCGGCGCTCGATGGTCTACCTCGACAACCTGGTGCAGGGGGTCATGCTCGGGTTGACCCATCCGGCCGCACCGGGCGAAGCCTTTTGGGTGGCCGATCGGCGGCCCTATCCGATGGCTGAGATCGTCGAGACTGTGCGCGAGATCCTGCAGCAGGAGGGGTATGCCGTCCGCTCCGGGCCGCTGCGCCTGCCCCGCGTTGTCGGGGCGTGGGCGGAGCGCGCCGACCGGTTGCTCCAAGCCCGCGAGCGCTACGTCGCCGAAGTGCATGTCGTTGGTGAGCTCGACAAGACCATCGCCTGCGATATCTCGGTGACCGAGCGGCTGCTCGGTTATCGGCCCGAAGTCGAGTTGGCCGAGGGTATGCGCCGGTCGGTCAGGTGGTGTCGCGAGCGTGGCATCGACCTCGCACCACGAGCCGTGGGCGGCAAGCGATGAGGGCGCTGGTCACCGGGGGAGCCGGCTACTTCGGCTCGCTGCTGGTCGAGCGCTTGCAGGCAGCGGGGGACGACGTGACGGTGCTCGACATCGCCGACGCCGGTCACCTCGACGGGGTGCGCGTCGTGCGCGCCGACATTCGCGACCGCGCAGCCGTGCGCCGGGCCGTTGCCGGCATGGACGTCGTCTTTCACAACGTCGCCCAGGTGCCGCTGGCCCGCGATCACGCGCTCTTCGAGGCCGTCAACGTGGGCGGCACCGGCATCCTTCTCGACGAGTCGCTGCGCGCGGGGGTCGCGAAGGTGGTGCACACGTCGAGTTCGGCCGTCTTCGGCATCCCGGAGACCAATCCGGTCACCAGAGACACTGTCCCGCACCCGCTGGAGGCCTACGGTCGGGCCAAGCTCGACGCCGAGCAGCTCTGCCTGGCTGCCGCCAGCCGCGGGCTTGACGTCAGCATCGTGCGACCCCGCACGATCCTGGGCCACGGCCGACTCGGCATCTTCGCCATCCTCTTCGACTGGATCGCCTCCGGTGCGCGCGTGCCGGTGCTCGGAGGTGGGCGGAACGTTTACCAGTTCGTCCACGCCGAAGACCTCGCCGATGCCATTCGCCTGGCAGCCGGTCGGCCGGGCCCGAGTGTTTACAACATCGGTGCCGAGGAGTTCGGGACGATGGCCGAGGCGCTGGGGGCACTTTGCCGGCACGCCGACACGGGAGCCCGGCCGATCTCACTGCCGCAGCGGGCCGTCGCCCTCGCCATGCAGGGCAGTGCGGGACTGCGGTTGACGCCCTTCGGCCCCTATCACTGGATCATGTACGGCGAGTCGATGTGGTTCGACGTCGGTCCGGCCAAGAGCGAACTCGGCTGGGCGGCACAGTGGTCCAACGAGGCGATGTTCATCGACTCCTATGAATGGTTCCTGCGCCACCGCCACAACCTGGGGACGGGCTCCGCGCATCGCAGCCCCGCCAAGCAGGGTGCCTTGAAGCTGGCCCGCTACGCCTTGGGTGGCCGCGGCTGAGCCAGGCGCCTCACCGATCACTGGACCGACCGCGCAGTGGTCGGTGACCGGTGGCTCAGTAGACCGCCAGCGCCACCAACACGATCCAGACAAGGGCCAGCGACTGGAGCACTCGGTCGGCCCAGGCGATCTCTTCGGGTTCACCGCCACGACCGGCATCGATGGCCAGGGCATAGCGCAACACCGCGAGCACGAACGGGGCGAGGGACAGCGCTGTCGGCAGGGGTCGGTGTTGGGCGCCCACCTCGAAGGCCCACAGCCCGTAGGTCGTGATCAAGACCGCGGCCGAGAGTGTCCACACGAAGCGGAGATAGGTGGCGGTGTAGGCCGCTCGCCCTCCGGCCGGTGAGCCAGCCGATGCCCCAGCTGGTGCGCTCGACGCGGCGCTGACCACGTCGGCATACCTCTTGCCGGCGGCCATGAACAGCGACCCGAAGGATGCCGCCAACAAGAACCATTGAGAGAGTTCGATGCCGCCCGCGACACCCCCGGCGATCGCGCGGAGCAGGAACCCGGAGGCGATGATCGCGATGTCGAGAACCGGCTCGCGCTTGAGCCAGAGGCAATAGGCGGTCGAGAGGGCCAGATAGGTGGCCACGACGGCGACGAGGCTGGGTCCGGCGATCGCAGCGAGGCCCAAGGCCAGGGCGGCCAACGCGGCTGCGGCGATCAGTGCCGTGCGCGCCGAGAGGGTGCCTGCCGCGACCGGGCGCTGCCGGGTGCGCGGATTCTCTCGATCGGCGGCGACGTCGAGGACGTCGTTGAGAGCGTAGATCGCCGAAGCGGCAGCGCAGAAGGCGACGAAGGCAATCACCGTCGCGATCAGGACCGTGCGCTCGAGGATCTGTCCGGCCATGATCGGTGCCGCGAGGACGAGCAGATTCTTCAGCCATTGCCTCGGTCGCAGACCCTGCACCAGTGGTGGGGCCGTCACCGGGTCACCCCCGGTTTGGTGCGGGCGACCAACACCGTCGCGAGTGCGCTGATCGCGACCATGCCGCCGACGAGCAGCGTCGGGCGGGCAAAGACGCCGATCAACCCCGCCGCCAGGATCGAGATCGCCGCTAACCACAGCCACCACACCGCTGCGGAGGCGTGCCGGGCGATCTGCCGGTAGACGACCATCTGCAGCAGGGCGAAGATCGTGCCCTCCACGGCGAACCACCAGATGTAGTCGCTCAGCTCGGCATAGCGACTGCCGCCCACGAACTCGACCGCCAAGGTGCGCAGGACGAAGGTGCCGGCGATCACCGCGGCCCCGATCGCGCCGACCAGGGCGAGCGGTCGCAGCCACGCGCGGTCTCCGGCGTCGTCGGCCTGGTCGCGCGCCATCTGCGGGAACGCGACGATGATCACGAACTGGGGGAGGAACAGGCATGCCTTCGCCAAGATCGCCCCCGCGGCATACAGACCCGACGCGTGCGCGTCGAAGAGCAGCCGGGCCAGGAGCACGTCCAGATTGGTCAAGGTGAAGAGGCCGAGCAGCAGGTGGGCGTTGCGCCACACCTCGGCCAGCGGCATGCGCCCGACCTCGGCGCCCGGCTCCGCTGCCGGGAGGGGCAGCAGGCGTCGACACCCGGCCCAGG
>JBAQXA010000002.1:0-3778 GCA_049299195.1 Nocardioides sp. | reverse complement strand
TCGGTCACCCTCGAGCCGCGCACGCTCTTGGCGGCCTTCGCCGTCGGCGTGCCGGTGACGATGATGGCGGCGTACTTCCCCGCGCGGCGGACGGCGCGGATCGCCCCGGTCCAGGCGCTGGGCGACGCGGTCGCATTGCCCGAGTCGGCGATGACGCGGCGGCTGATCCTCGGTTCGGTGCTGCTGGCGCTGGGCAGCCTGCTGGCCTGGCTGGGGCTGTTCGGCGACATCGAAAACTACCCCCTGGTCTATCTCGGCGCGGGACTGCTCGGCGTGCTGCTCGGCGCCACTGCATGGGCACCCGTGATCGCGCGGCCGTTCCTCGCGCTGATGCAGCGGATCTATGCGCGGGTGTGGGGTCAGGTGGGCAACCTCGCCGGGCAAAACGGCGTGCGCAACCCGCGTCGTACGGCGGCGACGGCGTCGGCGCTCATGGTGACTCTCGCCCTGGCGACGACCATGGCGGTCCTCAGCGACTCCACCAAGGCCAGCTTCGACAAGCTGGTGGCCAACTCCTATCTGGGCGACTACGTCGTCACGAGCCCGGTGCGGCAGAACTTCTCCCCTGCCATCGCGCAGGAGATGCGCGGTCTGCCGGGAGTGGACAGCATCGTGTCGCTGAGCTCGGAGTTTGTCGGCGAGGGCCGAAACTTCGCCGTCATCGCCACCACCAGCCTCCCCGACCCGGCCGACCGGCTTGAGCTCGAGATCGTCAAGGGCGCACCGGAGGTGTCGGGTCGCACGGCACTGCTCGACGAGGACTTTGCCGCCGAGGAAGACCTCTCGGTGGGGGACACCTGGAAGGTCAAGCTGCCCAACGGTGAGCGGTCCTGGACCGTCGGCGGGATCTACACCACCCAAAACGTGCTCGTGCAGACCAACGTGATCGTGGATCGGGCGAGCTATCTGGAGGGCGGCCTGCCCGACACGGACTCGACCCTGATCGTTGAGGTCGCCTCGCCCAACCCGGTGCTGTATGACGCCCTCAAGCGCGTGGTCCGTGACAACCCGGTGGTCACGGTCAGCGGCCAACAGGAACTCGCCGACCAGTTCCGTGAGCCCATCGACCGGTTCGTCTACATCATCTACGCGTTGTTAGCGCTGGCCCTCTTGATCGGCGTCCTCGGGATCGTCAACACCCTGGCGCTGTCGGTCTTCGAGCGCACCCGCGAGGTCGGCCTGCTCCGAGCGATCGGCATGAGCCGTCGCCAGACCAAGCGGATGATCCGGCTGGAGTCGGTCACCATCGCCATCCTCGGCGCGATTTTGGGAATCGGCATCGGCATCCCGTTTGGCGTGTCTATCCTCTATGCGTTGCGCGACGAAGGGGTCGACGTCATCTCGATCCCGCAGGGCCAACTGGCGGTCTTCTTGGTCGCCGCGGTGATCTTCGGGGTCATTGCCGCCCTGCTGCCGGCCCGCCGGGCCGCTCGGCTGGATGTGTTGGAGGCCATCGCAACGGAGTGAGTGCGGCGCCAATTGAGGTTGGCCGGGCGCTGACCCTCCAATAGCCTCCAGCTACGGATCGAGTGGGGAAGTTCAATCTTGAACGACAATTCAGTCGTTCGTATGTAAAATCTTTGGGGTTTTCGTAGCCAAGCCGGTCTGGACCGTTCATTATTGGGCGCGTGACCGAAATTGCCTTGAGGACCAAGGCTCTCCCGGACGCTGTTCTTGAGGGGGGCCTCATGATGAGCAAGTCGACCTTGAAGCACGTGCGCGTGCGCGAGTACGTTCGCGACCTTGTTGCCGAGTCCATTCCGGGCTCGCCGGCACCGTCCGAGCGTGAACTCGTCAAGCGCTTTGGGGTGGCTCGCATGACCGTGAGGCAGGCGCTTGACGCGCTTGTCTCTGAGGGTCTGCTCGAACGGATTCCCGGCAAGGGGACGTTCGTTGCCCAGCCACGCAACCGCGTGGGCCGTTTGACCAGTTTCTCTGAGGAGATGACCGCACGTGGTTATCGCCCGGAGAGCCAGACGCTGGTCGCAAGAGTCGAGCAAGCGGGACCTGGGGTCGCCCGCGCGCTCGCATTAGACGAGGGAGCGCCGGTGATCCACTGGCGTCGACTCAGGTTCGCCGATGGCGATCCCATCGCCGTGGAAGACGCCTACCTCAGCGAAGTGCTGGTGCCGGGCCTCATCCAGTCGGTGATGCCCTCCAGCCTGCATGCCGAGTTGGACCGTCGCAATCTCAAGCCCACCTGGGCCGAGGACTCCATCAAGGCCAGCATTGCTGGGCCGGTGGAGGCCAAGCTTCTGGGGATTGAGGCGGCTTCACCGATCCTTCGGGTGGCTCGCCGAGCCATCGCCGGGGAGGTTCCCGTGTCGGTGACTCAGTCGTCCTACCGGTCCGACCGATTCACGATGTGGGTCCAGCTCGCCAATAGCTGAACCGTTTGTCCGGCGTGATCCGGGGGTTATCCACAACCTGTTGTGGGTCACCCCCGGAGCGTCGCTCCGCCCGCCAAGCTAGGTCCGTCAACGGACGCGATCGCGTCCTTCGGCTCAGCTTGGGGGAGGACCCATGGACCTAGGTTCGATGCTCGTGCCCGACCGGTCGGTCGTGCTCGACTGCGCTCGACACATGCGTGAGATCAGCGACCAGTTGGTCGCCGTCCACCGCTACGCGGACCGCGAAGTGCTCAGCGGGCGCGGATTCACCGGCCTGTTCAGCGTCTTGGTGCCCCTGCTCGATCGGATCGCAGCGTCCTCTGCCGACGGCACCCGCTTCTTTCGCGAGCACTACGCCGCCTTGGCCGACGAGCTCGTCGACGGTGTGACGACGCTTCACCAGACCGATGCCGAGGTTGCCCAGGGGTTGGCTTTGCTCGCGGGCGGCTCGCTCGGTGGTGGGCGATGAGCGTGTTTGTCGATGTCGTCGACGTCGAGCGGCTGCTGGTGGCCCCGGGTGAGGTGCGGTTGCTGCCCCGAGTGCCCGCCGACTGGGCCGAGTGGGACTTCCTCTTTCAGCGTGCCCGCGACGGCATCAACCTCCTACTGGGCGTGGCCGATCACCTGCCCGGCGTCGACATCCCGCGCCTCCCGCCCGGCAGTCTCGCCGATCTGGTGGTCAAGCCGTTCTGCGGCGACTGGGACGCGATCAGTCAGCACGCCGAGGCATCGCGCCAGTGGGGGAAGGGGCTGGCTGCCGTTGGCGCCAATCTCGCGGTGGTGCCCCTGGAGTTGGGAGTGCAGTGGCGTGGCGCCACGCCGCAAGGCTTCACCCAGCACCACCTGGGCTATGCGCGGACTCTCGCCGAGGCCGGGGCGGTGGTGGCCACCGGGGGACTGGCGTTTACCGCGCTCGGCCGGATGTCGTTGCGGGTCGGTGAGCGGGCGATCGTCCTCCTGACCCGGCTCGGGCGCCTGTTGGTGCGGCTGGCCAGCAAGATCGGCAAGCGGTTGGCTCCCTATGTCGGCTGGCTCGCGACCGCCGTCGACGTGCTCGCCGACGGGGTCGGCCCGATCCTGGACATCCTCCACGACCTCGAAGAGGCGATCGCGTTGGTCAAGGTCCTGCAAACTCTGCGCCGGGAGTTTGACGCCTTCCTGCACGACATCAAGGTCGAGCTCGCCCAATTGGCCGAGCTGGGCGACCAACTGAGGCGGCTACCGGAGCTGGCCGGCCGCTCCTTCCCGGGCTGGCCCGCGTGAGCTCCGAGGCCCGTCTCGACGCGTTGCTGGAGGAGTTGTCGAGCTGGCCGGTGCAGGAGCCGCTCGATGACGACGAACGCGCCGCGCTGGCCGAGTTCGGACTGAGTGCGGAGCAGGTGTCGTCC
>JBAQXA010000001.1:0-2788 GCA_049299195.1 Nocardioides sp. | reverse complement strand
TGCTTCCTCGCTCTTGTCGGCCACGGCACCCCCGAACTCTCCGCGGTCGGCCTGATCCGCGCCACGCTCGCGGCGGCCGGCGCGGCGGACCAAGTGGTGGCCGTCCCGCTGGCGGCCCACGGCGACGCCGAAGCGGACCACGCCCTCGGCGTGCGCGTGGCCCAGAACTACGCCGGCCCGGACGGCCGCGTGGTCGGGCTCGTCGACGACCCCGACGGCGACCTCCCCGAAGCGGTCGCCGCCATCGTCGACTTCGACCGGCCGCCCTCGGAGAGCCAGGGCCTCGTGCTCTTCTTCACCGGGCTGTCGGGAAGCGGCAAGTCGACCGTGGCGCAGGCCGTCATGGACACCCTGCTCGAGCAAGGTCAGCGCACGGTCACGAGCCTCGACGGCGACGTCGTACGCCGCAACCTCTCGGCCGGCTTGACCTTCAGCAAGGCCGATCGCGAGACCAACATCCGGCGGATCGGGTGGGTTGCCGCCGAGATCTCTCGGCACGGCGGGGTCGCGGTGTGCAGCCCGATCGCCCCCTTCGACGAGACCCGGCGGCACGTGCGCGGTCTGGTCGAAGCCGCTGCCGGAGCCTTCGTGCTGGTCCACATCGCCACGCCGCTAGAGGAGTGCGAGCGCCGAGATCGCAAGGGGCTCTACGCCAAGGCCCGACGCGGGGAGATCCCGGAGTTCACCGGCATCTCCTCGCCCTATGAGGAGCCGACCGACGCGGCACTGCGGATCGACACCACCGGACGCACGATTGAGGACTGTCGCGACGAAGTTCTGCGTTTTCTCGCACAAAGTCACTTGATTCACTAGACTAAGCAGGTTTGCAGGGGATTACCCTGCCTCAAGGCAGAGAGGCAGTGTCCATGGGGGACCTGATCACGACCGCGTTCTTCTCCATCATCATCGCGGGATTCCTGGTCGGCATCGTCGTCGGCTTGACCGGCATGGGTGGCGGGGCCTTGATGACCCCGGCCCTGATCTTCTTGGGCGTCGGCGAGACCGCGACCGTGATCACGGCCGACCTCACAGCCGCCGCCATCTATAAGTCCGGCGGCGCGATCGTTCACCAACGCGAGGGCTCCCCCAACCTCCAGCTGGCCAAGTGGTTGATGCTCGGCTCCATCCCCATGGCTCTGCTCGGACCGAGCATCGTGCGCTGGTTCACCGACCCCGCCGAGCTCGACAATGCCTTGAAGATGTACCTCGGCTTCGCGCTGCTCTTCGCCGCCACCACCTACGCGATCCGGATCTACCTCAACCTGCGCGCGCGCCGCCGGGGCGTGCGCAACCAGAGCGACGAGGTCAAGGTGCGCCCGATTCCGACGCTCCTGGTCGGCGCCCTCGGCGGTCTGCTGGTCGGCATCACGAGCGTGGGCTCCGGCTCGGTCATCATGATCGCGCTGTTGATGCTCTACCCGACGCTCTCCGCGGTGAAGCTCGTCGGCACCGACCTGGTGCAGGCGGTTCCGCTCGTCTTCGCGGCCGCGATCGCGAACATCTACCACGAGGGGCTCGACTGGGGGCTGCTGATCCCGCTCCTCATCGGGTCGGTGCCCGGCACGATCCTCGGCAGCAAGATCGCCCCGCGGATCAACCAGTCCTACATCCGGCGCGGCATCGTCATCGTGCTGACCATGTCGGGAGTCGCCCTGCTCGACAAGTCCGGCTGGGCACCCCTCGGCGTCGAGGAGACCCACCCGGTCCTCGTGGCCGGCGTCGGCGTGGCCATGTTGGTCGCCGTACCGGTGGTGTGGGGCCTGATCAAGAAACTGCACGGACTACCCGTTCGGGGGGCCCCGACCATCGAGCAACTGGACCAGTAGGACCCGTTGGGTGACCCGAACGGATGACCAATGCGGGCCCCAGGGTAGGTGCGAGATAAGTTCAGCCTCGGGGAGCGGCATTTGACCTCCTCGCCGCCCGCTCGGTCCATCACCGGAGGGCGCAGGAAGCCGCCGCTGCCCCAGTAGCATGAAGCACTCGTTCGAGGAGAGGCAATCAACCGCTCATGACCGCACCACCGACGCATGCCGATTACCAGCTGAGCCAGCTGGACCAGTTGGAGGCAGAGTCCATCCACATCTTCCGTGAGGTGGCCGCCGAGTTCGAGAAGCCCGTCTTGATGTTCTCCGGCGGCAAGGACTCCATCGTCATGCTGCGGCTGGCGGAGAAGGCCTTCTACCCCGCCAAGCTGCCGTTCCCGCTGCTGCAGGTCGACACCGGGCTCGACTTCGACGAGGTCCTCGAGACCCGCGACAGCTGGGTCAACCGGCTCGGCGCACGCCTGGTCATCGCCAGCGTTGAAGAGGCCATCGCGCAGGGCATCGTGATCGACGACGGCAAGACCAGCCGCAACCGCATGCAGACCGGCGCGCTGCTCAACGCCATCGAAGAGAACGGCTTCACCGCCGCCTTCGGTGGCGGACGGCGCGACGAGGAGAAGGCCCGCGCCAAGGAGCGCGTCTACTCCCACCGCGACGACTTCGGCCAGTGGGACCCCAAGAACCAGCGCCCGGAGCTGTGGAGCCTCTACAACGGGCGTCTCCACGCCGGTGAGCACATGCGGATCTTCCCGCTGTCGAACTGGACCGAACTGGACATCTGGCACTACATCCACCGTGAGCAGATCGAGATCCCCTCGATCTACTTCGCCCACCAGCGCGAGGTCATCGAGCGCGACGGCATGCTGCTCTCGCTCGGCCCGGAGGTTCAGCCGCGCAGCGGCGAGAGCGTCGTCACCATGTCGGTGCGGTTCCGCACCGTCGGCGACCGCACGCTCACGGGT